>JAQGJF010000954.1 GCA_028290765.1 Tardiphaga sp. | reverse complement strand
ATACGACGCTTCGCCGAAAAAGGTGGCTTGCCTTGTTGCGGGATCCAGCGTCATTTTTCCATTGCTGAGCACGGCGGACGAACCGCTGCCCCGGCGGCGCAGGACGGCGCGCATGCGCGCCAGCAGTTCCCGTATCTCGAAGGGCTTCACCAGATAATCGTCGGCGCCGAGGTCCAGGCCATCGATCCGGTCGTCGATGCCGTCGCGTGCGGTCACGATGATGACCGGCAGCTGGCCGCCGGCCCGGCGGATCTCGCGCAGCACATGCTGCCCATCGGTCTCGGGCAGGCCGAGATCGAGCAGCGCCACGTCGTAGGCTTCGGCCTTCGTGGCTTCGATCGCGGTCTGGCCGTCGGTCACCCAATCGACCGCATAGGCGGCGTCCTTGAGCGCCTGCACCACGGCAGCGCCGACCATGCGGTCATCCTCGACGAGCAAAACGCGCATCATTCATCCTGTCGGCACAGGGATGACGCAGTCTGACGAACTGCCCCACCCCCAATTCGCTCAAACCTAACTCCTTGTACGGCGAAACTTAGGATTGACTTAGGGCGATTCCACGCGACGACGCCCGGATGGCCTTCAAGAAGCGGTGACAGACGCTCCTCCTAAGTCGCCGCTAAGTGACGCGCGGCAGGGTCCTGGCATCGCGGCGAGCATGAGCCGCCGCGAACGCAAATCAATCGATAGAGGACATCCCCATGAGCGGTGTGGTGAACCAGCGAGACCATCAGATACTCAACAAGGTTCCGCAAGTCACGCTGGTGTTCTGGATCATCAAGATCATGTCGACCACCGTCGGCGAGACCGGCGCGGACTATCTTGCCGTGCATGTCGGATTGGGTACGGTGGTGACGAGCGCCGTCACCACCTTGTTGCTGCTGGCAGCCTTGGGCCGGCAACTGCGGATGCGGCGTTACGTGCCCTGGATTTACTGGCTGACCGTGGTGCTGGTCAGTGTCGTCGGCACCCAGATCACCGACGCGCTGACCGATGGTCTCGGCATCAGCCTGTATCTCAGCACGGCGGCATTCGCGGTGGCGTTGGCCGCGACATTCGCGATCTGGTACCACTCGGAACGTACTCTCTCCATCCATAGCATCGTCACGACGCGCCGCGAGCTGTTCTACTGGGCCGCCATTCTTTTGACCTTCGCCCTGGGCACCGCCGCCGGCGATCTCGCGACCGAGGCGCTCGGTCTCGGCTTCAATGTCGGTGTCGTCGTGTTCACCGCCCTGCTCGCCGCGATCGGCGCTGCTTACTATCTCGGCGCCAATGCCGTCCTCACGTTCTGGCTTGCCTATATCCTGACCCGGCCGCTGGGGGCGTCGCTCGGCGACCTCCTGTCCCAGGCGCGCGCCTATGGCGGCCTCGGCTTCGGCACCGTCACCACCAGCATCGTCTTTCTCGCCGTCATCATGGCGCTGGTGACGTTCATCAGCTTCGACGCGCGACGGCTGCAGCGGCATGAAAGCGTCAACGGCGCACCATGAGGCGATTTGTTCGATTTAACCAAAGGCGGGCGCGACGTCGTGCCGGCCGACCAGCAAAGGAGAAAACGATGACAAGACGAAACATCATCCTGGCCGTGGGCCTGTTGAGCGTGTTGGCGGGCTCCCCGGGCGTCGGGCCCTTTATTACGGCATCGATCGTGACGCCGGCGCAGGCTGCGATGTCGTCGAAACTCGGCGATCTGACGCCGTTCCGGACCATTGTGGTGGATACCACCGCACTGGTCGACAAGGGCGACCTTGCGGGTGCTAAGACGCGCATCAAGGATCTGGAGACCTCGTGGGACGAAGCGGAAGCCGGGTTGAAGCCGAGGGCGGCAGGCGAATGGCACAAGGTCGACAAGGCGATCGATCGTGCGCTGGCGGCGCTGCGCGCCGGCACGCCCGATGCGGCCAGTTGCAAGCAGTCCCTGAGCGAGCTTCTTGCCGCCATGGACGGGGGCTGAAGCAGAACCTCGCGCCCTGCGCCACGCGCTCGGCCGCAGAACAGCCGGTCCGGTGCCGCGGCCGTGTGCCGCGCACTGGGCCACTAACCTACTCTTGTTTGATGGTGCATGCGATGAACGTTTCCGACAACCGCAGTAAAGTACCTGAGGTCACCCTTGGCTTCTGGCTCGTCAAGATCCTGGCAACTACCTTGGGCGAGACCGGCGGCGACGCCGTCACCATGTCGATGAATCTCGGCTATCTGTTCGGAACGGCCATTTTCACCGCCATTCTTGTGGTCGCCGTCAGCACTCAGATTGCGGCCAGGCGTTTCCATCCGTTTCTGTACTGGGCGGTCATTGTTGCAACGACCACCACGGGCACGACCCTCGCCGATTTCGTCGACCGCTCCCTGGGCATCGGCTATTTGGGAGGTTCGACGTTGCTGGCCCTGCTGCTCGTGCTCAGCCTTGGTCTCTGGCACTGGTCCACGGGATCGGTTTCGGCCGATGCGATCACGTCCAGGAAAGCCGAGGCATTCTACTGGGCGACGATCATGTTCTCGCAAACGCTCGGCACCGCGCTCGGCGACTGGATGGCCGATTCCACCGGCCTCGGATATCGCGGCGGCGCCGTGGTCTTCGCCATTGGTCTCGCCATTACGGCCATTGCCTATTACCGCACCGCGATCTCACGCACCGCTCTGTTCTGGGGCGCCTTTGTGCTGACGCGGCCATTGGGGGCGACCGTCGGTGATTTCCTGGACAAGCCGCTGAATCATGGTGGCATGGCTCTCAGCCGCTACGCCGCATCGGCCGCGCTGGCACTCCTGATCGTCGCCTTGATCGCGATGCTTCCGCAGCGCGCGGGCCGGCATCCGGCATAACCCGGAGGCGGGCGCCTCACGACAGCGCGGACGCCTGCGCGAGGTTGAACGTCAGCAGGCTCGCGACGTTGGCCGGCGCGAACATGTACAGAAAGGTGATGACCATCTGGCGCGCGCTTCCGGTTTTGCGGCGGATGACGGCGAGCGTCCCCTCGTCACGACATGAAGCGGATAACAGGATAGGGGTGCGTACTCCTTGTTCTGCAATTTGGCGTCTTCGGTGTATGGGCGACGACGGTTCCGCTCCGCAGCGCCGTCGGGGCCTGGAAAGCAACACGAAAGGTCTGCAGCAACAACTTGCGCTGTTAGCGGAAGAGATCGCCGATACGAGCTATCTCCTGGCCAAGGGCCTTGCCCGTAAGCCACGTTTGCTGGCCCTGCAAAGAACGGAAGCGGATGCTGCCGGGCAGGTTGAACGCAACGCGGCTTCGCTCTATCATCTCACGCTTTCCCCATTTGGCGCGGGACAGCGCGACAAGACCGTTGGCCGCAGCGCGTCTGACTCCCAAGCGAATGAGAGAACGCATTAGGACCCTGGACGCCCGGCAATCGAACACCTGATCCGGCTGAATGAGCTGACCGTCCATGATGGCACGAACCCTTACGCTGTGCTTGGCCTGTTTCCACGGAGCCTTTGCCATTGTCGGCACGACGTTCGGATTTGTCTCCCACGCGAGTGCCCAGAGTATTCAATTGGGGATGCCCATCGCCTGCGAGCTTGGTCGGA
>JAQGJF010000946.1 GCA_028290765.1 Tardiphaga sp. | reverse complement strand
GCATGCGGTCGAGAGACTTTTTACCAAATTTGAGCTTTCGAATTGTGCATCTTCCCCCGAGATGCGACGCTGCGCGCGACCTGGTGGCGGAAGTTGACGCAGGCGTCGAGGCATCGGCGCCGATCCTGGTTCAAGTCCAGGCTGGGTCTCCAATTCCGGCTGTGCCAGACCGGAACGTGCCTGGCCGATCGATCCGGTTTCGGGACAGTCTTCCTGATTTGGAGCGGCCGTATGGTTGCCCCGCATGTCTTCCAGGCTGCACGAATCTTGCTGGCAAGAATCTTGCTGGCAAGAATCTTGCAGACAGGAATCTTGCAAACAGGAATCGCGCAAGCAGAGATCTTGCGGTCAGAACGAACAAATGATGGTGCAGGTCCGGATGTTTCAAGTTTTTCTTCGCGTTTCGGCCTGGTCCTGCCTTGCTGTGATTGCCCTGATAACGCTCGCTCCGATCGGCCTCCGGCCGGAGACCGGGTTATCACCTCAGATCGAACGCTTCGTCGCCTTCGCCGTCGTCGGTACCTTGTTCGCGGCGGCCTATCCCCGCTACATCCTGTTCGCGGCGCTGGTCGTGCTGGGCGCGGCCGTCATGCTCGAACTGCTGCAATTGCTGGCGCCCTCGCGGCACGGACGACTGTTCGACGCCGGCGTCAAGGTTGGCGGCGGCGTGGTCGGACTGTACGCGGGGTGGATCGTTTCGCGAATGTCCGCACTCGTTGGCGCACGCCGAACCGGTTGACGTGTTACGCGGCGCCGTTGACCAACGGCCGCAACGCCGCGATTTTCGGCTGTATGCGCGACCCGTCGATCACCTCCAGCCTCCCGCAGCGGTTCAGCGTGTGAAGCTTGCGGCCTGGCCACTGGCGGCCCGGCTGCAGCGTGTGGCGAACGGTTTGCCGGAAGGAGGTCGGTGACAGTTCGGTAATCTCGGCGAGACCGAGTGCCGCGCCATAGCCGTTGCTGCAATCCTGCACCGGCCGCCACAATTGTCCGTTGATCGTGACGAAATGACCGGCTGGCCGCGCACTGCTCCGGTCGACCATGATCGGATTACGCGCATGCGGCAGCCATGGACCGAACAAATGCTCGGCATGGAAAATCGACAGCGTGTCGGAATAGCCACCGGCGCCGTCGCGCGTGGCGCCGAACAAATAATGCAGGCCGTTGTGCCGGACGATGGTGGCATCGCCGAGCTCCACGCCGGAAAGCAGCGTGGTGTGACGCTCCCATTTGCCTGGAAAATCGATGCATCTGTAAACCGCGACGTCGCGATGTTCGGAGCTTTCCGGGATCATCCACAACTCGCCGTCATGCTCGATCAGGAACGGATAGGACAGGTGCCAGGGTTCTTCGAGTACCGGGATCACCGGTCCTTTCGGTCCGGTGCCGTCGAACTCGACCGCCGAGATCGTTCCCTTGCCGACGCGATGATCGAGATCCTCGAAGAACACGAAGGTCCGGCCCTGCCAATTCACCGGAAACGGATCGGCATAGAAACGGTGCCCGGGATCGGCAATGATCGCCCACGGCGCGCCGGACAGGTTTTTGGATGCCCATATGCCGCTATCATCGGTGTATCGCCATCCGACATGCCAATGCGGCGCGTAACAGCAAAGTCGATAGATGCGCTTGGCGATGTCGCCGGCCAGGCCACGCAAGACATAGGCGGCCGGGGAGCGCGGAGGTCCCGGGTCGGAACGATCGGCCTTTAGCGACACGTCGCGTGGCTTTCCGACAAGAGCCGCCTTCAGCAGGGTCAAAGTGCGGGCCATGACGGTGTCGAGCGCGCCGCTCAGGCCACTTCCCGCCTCGGCCGAGGGTCGGCCAGCGTCGAGAATCTCGCCGCTGATCTCGTTGCGAATTTCAATGCGCGGCAGGTCGCCCGACAGGATCGCCGCCAGCGCGGCATCCTCGCCCGCTGCGCCATTGTAGAGCGGTCGGAGATACAGCCGGGCAGAGGAGGCCGGATCAGGTCCGGCGCCGGTGAAATCGATCGTGACGTCGGGTTTTACCGCTGCCGCCGGCGTTGCTCGCAAGCTTTCCTTGCCGATCGAATCGGCTCCGCCGCGCCGTCCTTTTCGCAGCACCATGCGTTCGAGTTCGAACAGCGCTTCGAGCCCCGCTGGCCGCGGGGCGCCCGCCTTGACCCATTGGATGGCAATGATGTCCGTCTCGCTGCCGACGAGCGTCGCCATGCGCGCCATCCAGGCCCGCGGGCGTTCGTCGTCGAAGCGAAGCGCGATGATCACGTCGGGCTGACTTGCTGCGTTAGGCTTGAATCGTTCGCCGCCTCGTCGAGGACGCGGATATATTCATCGACCATGGTGTCGATGGAATAGCGCACGCGCAGGCCCTTGGCGCTTTCTCGCAACGTATCGGCAAGGACGTTGTCGCCGAGCACCTGGGAAACCGCGGCCTTGAGCTTGCCGTGATCGGAGGCATCGACAAAAAGCGCGGTCGGCTTTCCCTGATAGGACAGCACTTCGCGCAACACCGGAAGATCGTTGACGACGGAGACGACGCCGGCATTGGCGGCCTCGACTGCGGCGAGACCAAACGTCTCCGCCTGGGTCGGAAACACGAACACGTCAAGGCCGACCAGAAAATCGCCGATCCGATCGGGCGAAATTTCGCCGATGAAGTGTACCCTCGCGGAAACGCCGAGTTGCCGCGCCAGCTCTTTCAATTCCTGTTCCTGCGGTCCCTGTCCGGCAACGGCAAAGTGCCAATTCGGTTGATCCGCCAGAAGCCGGATCGACGCGTCGACTCGCTTGATCGGATGCAGCCGTGCAACGGTTCCCAGGAGGACGGCATCGGCCGGCAGATCGAACGTCCGGCGCGCCTCGGCCTTGGAAAGGGCCGTCGACTTGTGCTCGAATCCGTGGGGAACGTACTGGATCCGCCTGCGATAGGGCGCGGGATAACCGGAATATTCCCGCGCCATGTCGCGGGAATTCACGGTGATGCGCTGGAAGAAGCCGAGGCTCCCCATCGCGACATCGATCGCCCGCAGGAACCTCGGCATGGTCCAGCGCGCCGTCACCTGGTTGGCGATCACCGGCGCCGGGCTGACGAGGCGTGAAACCGCGCCGCCGATGGCGTTGCCGTAATGTTGGAAGGTGAGAACGGCGTCGGGACGATTTTGCCGGATCTGTCGCCCCAGCGTCCACAGAAAGCGCAGGAACGCCAGCGGCGTGCCGGGCCGGCCCGGCGCGCTGTAGAGCGTGTTCGGCGGCTCGTTGAAGGAAGCGGTCTTGCGAAAGAAGAACAGGTTGTGGACGTCGTAGCCGCGCGCCGTCAGGCCGGCGCCGACAAGCCGGGAGATTTCCTGGGCGCCGGCGTTCTCCGCCTGGGTCTGGATCAGAAGGATGCGGCGGGGGCGGCTCATGTCGGCTGGCCTTGTGTTGTTTTTGACGTGGCACGATGGCCGTGGGCATAGGCGGGCTCGGCGGCGACGATCCTGCCGCGAGCTTTGCGAAGCAGGATCAGGATCGACGGGTCCAGCCCGACCCAGCGCCGGCACAGCACATTCAGCGCGATCGCCACGATGGCAAGGCTGATGGCGGTCGACAAGGCGGCGCCCTGCAATCCGAGGATCGGGATCAGGATCGCAAAGCCCGTGAAGCGGAGGATCATGTTGGCGGCGATGATCAGGGGATAGCGGCCCTCATGACCGGCGATCATCAGGATCGCCGCGGCGGGCCCACCGCCGGCGGAAAGCGCGGTGCCGGTGGCGAGAATGATGAGTGTCCATTTCTGGGCGACGAATGCCGGGCCGAACAGGTTCAGGATCGGTTCCGCGCCAAATACGAGCACGGCGAAACCGCCGGCCACGCAGAGCAGCACCACCTCCGCCATCAGCGTCAAGGTGCGGTTCAGGTCGTCGGACTTGCCGGCAAAATACAGCGCCGGTATCCGTCGCGTCGCGTAATTATGGACCGCGGTCAGTACCGTTCCGAACATGTTGGCGAGCCGGGTGGCGACGAAATAGGCGCCGGCGGCGACCGGATCCAGCAGCCAGTAGATGATCACCACGTCGAAATACTGGTTGATGGTTTCGAGAACCGTCGAAGCCCAGAATCGCGACGAGACCTTGAACCATTCGCGGACCCGAAAGCTTGCCTGTGCATGGCGAATGGTCCGCGGCAAGGCGCGCCATATCGCTGAGATCTGGATCAAGAGGGCGACGCCGATCGCGGCGGACGCCAGCCAGAAGAACTGGTCGATCCGGACCGCCATATGCAGGCCCACGACCGCGGACAACGCGGCGACGACCAGGAACCGCCAGAGGAATTCGCGCATGCCATCGGCGAGAAACAGGCTGGTGCAATAGCGCGCGATATGACTGCCCAGCGCCAGCATCGAGCCCGCGACCAGAAACAGCGCCCCCGCGACCATCAGCAGTGGGCTTTCGCCGAGCGCCAGGGTCCCGACCGTGCCCATCGCCGTACCGAGCAGCACCGGTACGATGCCGACGATGGTCAGCGAAAAGGTCAGCGCGCCACGGGCGAGGTCGGGCCGTTCGGCCACGCCGTATTCGTTCAGCGAGCGCAGGACGAACATTTCCTGGCCCAGCAATGCCAGCACGCTGCCCATCTGGCAGATGCTCAGCCACATCGCGAGATGGCCGAAATCGGCTGCGGAATATCCCCGCGCCGCCAGCGAGAACATGGCGAATGAGACGGCGCCTCCGCCGAACTGCAGCAGGATGGTTCCCAGCACGCCCTGGGTCACGTCGCGGCCGAACAGGCGCGCGGCAAAGTCGAACGGCGCCCTCAGAAATCGCGACGGTACTTTCGCTGGGGATCGGGGCACGTGATCTCTCGATGAGCCATGGGCTCGATGAGCCATGGGCTCGATGAGCCGTGGGCTCTGTGAACCATGAGGGGCGCGTTCGGAAGCTCCCGGATTGCTTGCGCTTTATAGATTCACGGGGGACAATTTACATCGATTACGACGTGATGCGGTTAACGCCGTGGAACTTGCCGGGGCCGGATTCACCGCGATCGGGAACCGAAAATCTTCATCCTGAATGCGCGGATCCATTCGATATCTGCCGTCCAAATCGCGTTCTTTTGGCCTTTCTTTAGGCTCCGGGGCCCGGTTTCGGCGTGCCGTTAACACGTTGTTATGATCTGCGCAGGTCCGATCAAGTAACCCGCAATTAACCGTAGTTATTTACTTTGGAGGCTGGCCATCTGGTCCGGAGTCTGTTGGGTCGGGTTGAGTTGGAGCGTAGCATGTTTGTAAGGCAGGCAGCCCGGGATCCGGCCGGCCGGACAGCGCCGTCTGCGCCATCATCCTGGGAAAATTCCGCGCCGCCATCGGCCGCGAATGCGAATGGTGCTCCTCGGCTGATCGAAGGAAGTTTGACGATCTCCGGTGTCGTGGCATTTGCTCGGCGCAACGGCAAGAAGATCATCTCGCTCGCGCTCATCCTGTTCATGGCCGGAGTCCTCATCCTGTCGATTATCCCGGCGCGCTACGCCGCGACCGCGCTGGTCGTCGTCGACCCCAGGGAACAGCGCGTAACCGCCGAGCAGGATGTGCTGCCCGGCATCGGCCAGGATGCGGCGGCGCTGCAGAGCCTGATCGAAATTGCCAAATCCGACGGGTTTCTGAGGCCCCTGATCGAGCAGCTCAAGATCGTCGAGGACGACGATATAGCCAATGGCGAGACCGACCCCTCGAAGCTGCTGGATAAATTCCGCAGCCGCCTCGATATCTCCCGCCGCGGATTGACCTACGTCATCGGCATGACGGTCGTTTCCAACCGTCCGCAGCAGGCCGCCCGTTATGCCAACGCCATCGCCGAGGCCTTTGTCGCCGGCCAGTCCCACGTTCGCACCGAGGCGACGGACGAGGCCGCGGGCTTCCTGAACAGCCGCCTCAAGACCTTGAGCGACCGGTTGCGCGCGTCGGAAGACGCCGTCGCCGCGTTCAAGGCCGACCATCGGATCGTCAATGCCGGACGCGAAAGCACCACGCGGCAGCTTCGGGTCACCGAACTGAGCCAGCAGGTTTCCGCGGCGCGTTTGCGGGCCGAGGAAGCCAAGAACCGCTATGAACAGGCGCAGCGCGACCTGAAGGCCAATGTCGACAGCCCTTCCGGGACGCGCACCGATCTGTTGAATATCCTGCGCGCGCAGCGCACCCAGCTCAACGATCAGATCGCGCAGAAGCGCGCGGTGCTCGGCGATCGTCACCCGGACCTTGTCATTTCGCTCAACCAGCTCAGCGAGCTCAATCGCCAGATCGAGATCGAGCGCAAGCGGACCATCGACAGCGCGAAGTCGGACTACGAGACGGTGCTGGGCCAGCAGAAGTCGCTGGAGCAGCAGCTCAAGTCGTTCGAAGGCGACATGCTGGTGGACGGCCAGGCGGCGGTGAAGCTGCAGGAGCTGCAGCGCGACGCGGACGCCAACCGGAATATCTACGAACAATTCCTGTCGCGCTTCAAGACCACCAACGAACAGCGGCTGCTGCAGACGTCGCAGGCCAAGGTGGTGTCCGCCGCCACCGCGCCGACCCGTCCGACACGCCCGCCGCTGGCGCTGATCCTGGTCGGCCTCGCGATCGGAGCGCTGTTGTCGTCGGTGGCGATCGTCACGCTGCTCGAGGCGGTCGGAACTCCGGCAAGGAAGGCTCCCAACGAGACGGTCATCGCGCCAAAGCCGGCGGAAGCCGCGGCAGCGAGCGTCCCGGCCGCCAACCGCATTCCCAATCCCGCTCCTAATCCTGCCCCTGCCGTTGAAAAGCCGGTTCGCCGGCCGGCGACGCTGCGCGCCGGGGCGACGGATCTGCGCGATCAATTGCGGGAATTGCTCGATACCATAGCGGTAATGCCGGGCCAGCGCGGCAAGGTGGTGCTGGTGACCTCGGGCGAGGCAAGCACCGGCAAGAGCGCCGTCGCAAGATCGCTCAATGCGTCGGCGGTCGAACGTGGCATGCTGAGCGTCCTGATCGAAGTGCTTCCGGAACAGGTGTTCCTGCGCGCCGGGCAGCGGCCCGGTGATGGACAGGCGACGGAAGGCACGCGCGCGCTGCGAACCAACGTCCGCTCGGTCAATCTGCTGCTCGATAGCGGCCAGAATGTCGCCGTTGCGGCGTTTCCCGGCGACGTTCGCTCGGAATTCGATCTGATCGTCATCGATGCGCCATCGCTCACCGAGCAGGCCGACGTGGCGGCGATTTCGGCCCTTGCCGATTACACCCTGCTGGTGGCGCGCGACGGCGCCTATACGGAAACGATC
>JAQGJF010000932.1 GCA_028290765.1 Tardiphaga sp. | reverse complement strand
GCGCCGAACCGATGGTGATCAGCGTCCCCGCGGTCCCCAAGGACCGCTATTACGTGATGCAATGGATCGACCTGTTCACGCAGAATTTCGCCTATATCGGCGTGCGCTCGACCGGCTCCGGCGCCGGCAGCTATATGATCGCCGGCCCGAAATGGAAGGGCAGGAAGCCTGCCGGCATCCATCAGGTGTTCAAGGCTGAAACCGACATCGTGGGGACGCTGACGCGGACCGCCCTGCAAGGTCCTGACGACGTTCCCAACGTCAAGGCGCTGCAGGCGCAATACCGGCTGCAGCCGCTCAGCGCCTTCCTGAAGCAGCCGGCGCCGGCGGCGCAGCCTGCCATCGACTTTCCGCCCTACGACAAGGCCAAGGCACGGACGCATGATTTTATCGGCTACCTGAACTTCCTGCTGCAATTCGCCGAGCCGCCGGATCCGAGTGAAGTCGCCATCCGCCAGCGCTTTGAAAAAATCGGCATCGGTCCCGGTAAACCGTGGGACGCCTCCAAGGTGGATCCCGCGACGCTGGCGGCCATCGATGCCGGCGTGAAGCAGGGACAGGCGGAGATCGACGCGCTGGCCGCCAAGACCTTCAGCACCAACGGCCTGTTCGGCTCCCGCGCGCAATTGAAAACCAACTACCTGCAACGCGACGTCGGCGCCATGAAAGGTCTCTACGGCAATTCGCTCGAGGAAGCCTGGTATGGCGGCTACATCTGCGACGGCACCAGGCCATCGACGGTTCATTTTACCAAAGCGAACCTGCCGCCGGCAAAATTCTTCTGGTCCATGACCATGTATACGATTCCCGACCGGTTTCTCTATGCCAACACGCTCAACCGCTACTCGATCGGCGATCGCACCAAGGGGCTCGCCTACGGCAAGGACGGCTCGCTCACGGTCTATGTGAGCAACGCCTCGCCCGGCAAGGACAAGGAGAGTAACTGGCTGCCGGCGCCGGCGGCGAAGTGCAGCCTGGTCGCGCGGGTCTATGGGCCGAGCAAGTCGGCGATGACGGGGCAATGGAAACTGCCGCCGCTGGAGCCGGAAAAGTGAGGTGGCCATGAGCGGACTCGATATCTTCGCCTGGATCGTTCTCTTCATTCTGGTCGCGAGTGCGCTGGCGATGTTCTTCATCGCCGGCTGGCTGCCCGGTCATATCGCAAAATCCCGCGGTCATCCGCACGCGGAGGCGGTGACGGTGGCCGGCTGGGTGACGCTGATCTTCGGGTTTGCGCTATGGCCGATCGCGCTGATCTGGGCCTATGTCGACGTGCCGGCGTCGCGCGATGGGGAGCCGGGCCGATGATTGCAGCCATCTTCAACGTCTATCTGGTCCTGCTGTTCGCGATGGTGAAGCTCGGCCTCGTCCGCTTCAATCTGTTCTGGAAGGTGTCGCCGCTGATCGTGCTGGTGCTGCTGATGTTCGGCCTGTTCATTCCAATGAACTGGGGCGCGCCGCAGGGAGCCGCGCTGGTGGTGCGCAATTCGGTCGCCATCGTGCCCGACGTGGCAGGAGAGGTGGCGGAAGTACCGGTGACCGCGAATGTTCCGCTCAAGGCGGGCGAGGTGCTGTTCCGGATCGATCCGACGCCGTTCGATGCACAGGTCAAGGCCATCGAGGCGCAGCTCAAGCTGTCCAACACGCGGCTGTCCCAGATGACGCAGTTGTTTGAACGGGACTCGGGCCGCGGATTCGACGTCGAGCAGCGCCAGTCCGAAGTCGACCAGCTCAAGGCGCAACTCGAAGGCGCGCAGTGGAATCTGGACAAGACCGTGGTTCGCGCGCCCGCCGACGGCTATGTCACCAACGTCGCGCTTCGCAAGGGTGCGCGGGTTGCTAACCTCCCCCTGACACCGGTGATGGCGTTCATCGACACGTCGGATACCCTCATCGGTGTCGAGATCGCCCAGATCGACGCGCGCTATGTGAGGCCCGGGCAGGATGCCGAAATCACGTTCAAGGTCATGCCTGGCAGGGTCTATTCGGCAAAGGTCGAAAGTATCCTTCAGGCGGTGGCCACCGGACAGGTCCAGGCCTCAGGGCTGGCCGTTGCGCCGAAAACCATTCAGTCGCTCCCGTTCGTCGCGCGGATCAGGCTGGATGACGCCGAATTCGCCCGCGCACTGCCAGCCGGCGCCACCGGCGATGCGGCGATTTTTACCGATCACGTCAAGGCGGCCCACATCATCCGCAAGGTCCTGCTGCGCCAGATTGCGATCACGAACTACGTCAATCCGTTCTGACCGCGAGGTGCCACGGAAGGTCTGAGACATGATTGCGACGTTCACCCGCTGCGAGGCGGGCTGTGAGTTCGAGTAGGTCACGTCATGAAAAAGCCGATCAGATCGCCACTGCGGCTGGGTTTCAGAACGTCGATCATTGGGCTTTTTCTGGGAATCGTTCTGGTCGTTGGTCTGTCGCTCGTCTATCTGAGCTTCAATCGGGTCGGGACCCTCACGCGGTCCGCCGCCGCTTCCTTCCTGGATGCGGTCGCCCAGCTCTCCGCCGATCGCATCGACGCCAGATTCAGCGCCGTGAAGGATCGCCTCGAAATTCTGCAGGGCCTGCCGTCGGTCGAGAGCGGGAGCATCCTGAACGACCCGCGCTTGAATGCGCTGCTGGCCTCCATGCTGCGCAACAATACCCAGCTCTTCAACCTGTATGTCGGCTACGACGACGGCACCTTCATCGAAATGGACCTGATCGATCGTGCCGGCCCGGAAGCGAGGCGACGCCTCGGGGCTCCCGAAGACGCCAAATTCCGACTGGTCGTCATTACGCGGTTCAAGGATACGACCCTGTCGTCGATCACTTTCCTGTCCGACACCTTCGTTATTCTGTCGGAACTGCCCGGTCCCGAACGTTACGATCCGCGTGAACGGCCGTGGTACAAGGGCGCGCACGAACCGAACGCGGGCCTCTTGACCGATCCTTACATCTTCTTCGCGACCGGCGCGCCGGGTTATACGCTGCGAATGCCCTTGAGTGGCGATCGTCGGGGCGTGGTGGCGGGTGATGTTCTGCTGGGCGAGGCCGAGGAAATGCTGCGAAGGCAGCAGCTCGGGCGTTCCGGTGTGATCGTCGTGTTCGACGATGCCGGACACGTATTGGCGCACCCGGATATGTCGCATCTGCTGGCGCCCGATCTCACGGGCGGCGAGATCGGCGAACTGCCGCGGCTCGGAGCGATCGACGGAATCGGCATCTCGAATGCGGTCGGTCGGTGGCGCGCCGGCGGAGGCGCGCAGCAATTTTTCAGGGACCCGCAGGGACGGGTCTATGCCGCCGCATTTCGCTCGGTGGAGACACCCGGTTCGGCGCATCTCAATCTCGGCGTATTTGCACCGGTCGATGAATTCTATTCGGAGATCGAATCGGAACGGCGCAATCTGTTCGTCATCGCGCTCGGCTTCGTGATGGCGGCGCTGCCGCCGGTGTTCTGGATCGGCTCGATGCTTTCCCGAAGACTGAAAGCGCTGGCGGCGGAGACTGACAGCATTCAGCGCTTCGAACTGAGTGATGCGCCGCAGCTGCACTCGGTGATCCGGGAAATCGACGATCTCGGCCGTTCGGTCTTCACGATGCGAACACTGATACAGACATTCTCGCTTTTCGTTCCGAGGCGCCTGGTTCAGCAACTGGTCCAGACCGGGACGGCGATGACACTGGGCGGATCGCGCCGCGAATTGACGATCTTGTTTACCGATGTCGTGAACTTTACCGGCATTACCGAAAACGTCGATCCGACCCGGGTCATGCGCTATACGTCGCGCTATTTCTCGGCGCTGTCGGGGGCCGTGATGGCGGCGCGGGGAACCATCGACAAGTTCATCGGCGATGCGGTGATGGCGTTCTGGAACGCGCCGGTCGACGATCCGGATCATGCCACCAATGCCTGCGCCGGCGCGCTTGCGCTGATGCGCGCCAACGACCGGCTCAACACCGAGTTCGAGCGCGAAGGGTGGCCGGCCTATCGGACACGATGCGGCCTGCATTGTGGAGAAGCCGTCGTCGGCAATA
Organism: Tardiphaga sp.; assembly: GCA_028290765.1. Next base: position 1,903 of record JAQGJF010000932.1, on the reverse strand, counting down.
TCGGATCCGAGGACCGCATGAATTACACCGCGCTCGGTGCGACGGTGAATCTTGCCGCGCGCCTCGAAGGCCTCAACAAGAACTACGGAACATCCATACTGGTCAGCGCGACGCTCCGGCAGCGCGCAGGCTCCGAATTTGTCTTCCGCAGCGTCGACCGCATCCGTCCGAAAGGCTTTGCCGAGGCTTTTGAAATCTACGAATTGAAATGCGAGCGCGGCAATTGCGCCGCGGAGGTTTTGGAGCTCTGCCGCGAGTGGGAGATCGTCTACGCGGCGCTGCGCAACGGGCCTTTGATGGTGGCGGAAAACGAACTCGCGGCATTCCTCGAAAAATATCCGCAGGACGGCGTGGCGCGCTATCATCGGATGTGCCGTACGCCGGACTGCGAGAAAGTCGCAACGACGGGGGCGGCGTGAGGCTCCAATCGGGGGTACCGACGCAATGCGATCCCTCCCCCTAGTGGGGAGGGTCGGCCGAGCGAAGCGGAGGCCGGGGTGGGGGTCTACACGCGCGATCTTATCGTTGCTCACCCCCACCCGACCGGCCTCTCGGCCGGCCACCCTCCCCACAAGGGGGAGGGATAAGGAAGAGACGCAGTTCGCAGGGACGACTCGTGGAGAAGTCGATCGCTAAAGCCCCGCCAGATACTCCTCCAGCGCCGCCAGATCATCAGGCGCCGTAGCCAGCATCAAATCGGTCATGCCGGGATTGTTACCCCGCGCCCGGCTGCGAAAATCGTCGATGGTTTTCGTCAGATACTCCCGGCTCATGCCGGCGAGGCGCGGGACGGTGCCGTCGCCCTGGAAGCGATCGAGGTGGCAGCCGGTGCAGCCGACCGAGCCGTTGGCGCGGACCGCCCGGTCCGCGACCGGTTTTGGCGCTTGCGGCTGGCCGAGATCGGGCCAGGGTTTTTTGGAAAAATACTCGGCGATTTCCAGCATGTCGGGGCGCTCCATGGTCGAGGCGATCGGCTGCATGATCTCGTTCTTGCGGTCGCCGCGCTTGAAGTCGCGCAGCTGGATGTAAAGATAGCCCTGTTGCTGTCCCCAGATGGTCGGGATCGTCTTGTCGATCGGCTTGCCGTTCTCGACGTGGCAGGCGGCGCAGATCTGGGTCTTTTCCTCGATGCTGTCGGCGCTGGCGGACTTGTTCCACGCGAAGGCAAGGCTGAGTGGAATTATCGCGAAACAGAACCACTTACGGCGCATTGATCTCATCCGGATAGTAGAGCAAGAAAAAACGGGACCGTCACCGGTCCCGCTTCGCTATGGATGGCTCGCGCAGCGATCAGTTGAGCGTGAACGCGATGATGTTGTTGCCGCGGCGGAAGTCGATCTGCGTGTTGCCGCCGGCACCCACCACGATATATTGCTTTCCGCCCACCATGTAGGAGGAGGGTGGTGCGTTGACGCCGGCCCCGGCGCGGAAGTTCCACAATTCCTTGCCGTTGGAGGAGTTGTAGGCCGCGAACTTGCCGTTGCCTTCGCCGGTGAAAACCAGGCCGCCGGCCGTCGCCAGAATCCCGCCGATCATCGGTTCAGGCGTCTTCACGTGCAACTTGATATTGCCGTTGTTGTAGTAGTCCGGGGTGATGTTGCCGGATTGCTGTTCGGACGGGATGACCTTGAAGGCGCCGCCGAGCCACAGCTTGCCGTTCGGATAGGCCGAGTTCTCGACATGGTAGGTCATCGGCTGGTGCAGGTTGATCGCGTAGGCGAGCCCCTGGCCGGGATCGGTCGCGATCGGCGACCATTCGACGCCGCCATTGGCGCCCGGCAGCATTCGCGCCCCTTCCTTGGTGGGCAACACCCACATGTTCTCCTGCGCCACCATGGCCTCGGAGAACCGAATCAGGCTGCAGTCCTTGCGGTCGTGAACATAGATGTGACCGGTCTTGCCG
>JAQGJF010000929.1 GCA_028290765.1 Tardiphaga sp. | reverse complement strand
CGCGCGACCAAGCCAACCAGCATCGTTGCCAAAACCTCCGTTGAAGACCTGGCCGGGGAACTCGGCCTGACGCTCGGCGACCAGAACGAGCTCACCATCCGCCGCATCAAGCGCGGCAAGAATTATTCATTTGTTCGGGCCAACGGCACGCCGGTCCGCCACATCGGCACCATCAAGCGCCTGAAATCGATGGCGGTGCCGCCGGCCTATGCCGAAGTCCGCTACGCCCCCGATCCGAATTCGCATCTGCAGGCGGTCGGCCGCGACGCCGCGGGCCGGCTGCAATATCGCTATCACTCGGACTGGGAAAAGGTCCGCGAGCAGCGCAAGGCGCATCGCCTGGCGCGGCTGGTCGCGGCATTGCCAAAAATCCGCCGCAACGTGTCGGCGCATCTGTCCGGCGACGCGCCGACCCGTGAATTCGCTCTGTCGGCGGTGATCGAATTGATCGCGCGAACCGCGATCCGTCCCGGCAACGAATCCTATGCGCGGCTCAACGGCACGCGCGGCGCCACCACGCTGCTGAAGTCCAATGTGACGCTGGAAGAAGATTGCCTCGTGCTGACCTTCAAGGCGAAGGGCGGCAAAGCCGTGCGCAAGGAATGCGACGCGGCCAAACTTGTTCGCGCCATCGGCATCCTGCGGGAAGTTCCCGGCAAGAGGATGTTCCAGTACAAGGATGATGCCGGCAATACCCGGATCGTCAACACCACGCAGGTCAACGCGTTCTTGCGCGAGATCGCCGGCATCAAGATCTCGCTGAAGGATTTCCGCACCCTGATGGCCTCGGCGGTGGTGCTTGAATCGCTGTCGCGGATTTCGCCGGCCGCCAGCGCCACCGGCCGGCGCAAGCAGGTGCTGGAAGCCGTGCGCGCCGCCGCCGACGAATTGTCGAACACGCCGGCGATCTGCCGCAAGAGCTATGTGCACGATACCATCGTCACCGCGTTCGAAGACGGCATTCTGGAACGCTTTGCCGCCACCATGACCGGCTATCGTTCGCAATCCAAGCGCGAGCAATTGCTGGCGCAGGTAGTTGCCGCCGCGTCTTGATTTTTTATTGGCCCTATCCTCGTCCCGGCCATCTGCGTCTTTACTGCGGCCAAGGCGTGGATGCCGGGACAAAGCCCGGGCACGACGAGCTTTACGGCACTGCGCGGACCTCTATTCGCCGTTCCAGCTGCAGGCCTTCAGCCGTTGCTGCAGATGATCCGGCGCCGGTGCATGGACGCGCACCGGGTCCTTGTTCTTCGAAATCGGAACCACGATCTCGCGGGCATGCAGATGCAGGCTCGGTTCGCCGAAGCGCGGGCCGTTGCCGTAGATATTGTCGCCGACGATCGGCCAGCCCATGGCGGAACTGTGCACCCGCAATTGATGGGTGCGGCCGGTGACCGGTTCCAGCGCCAGCCAGGTGAGACCCTCGCCGCGTCCCATCACCTTCCATTTGGTGATCGCAACCTGGCCGTCGGGATCGGGCTTCTGCCACCAGCCGCGTTCGGCGTTGAGACGGCCGAGCGGCATGTCGATGGTGCCCTCATTTTCGGCAGGTCCGCCTTCAACCAGTGCCCAGTAGGTCTTGGAAATCCGGCCATGCTTGAACAACAGCCCCAGCGAGGCCGTCGCCTTGCGGTGCCGCCCCAGCACCAGGCAGCCGGACGTGTCGCGGTCGAGGCGATGGGCGAGCACCGGCGGGCGCGGCAGGCCGAACCGCAGCGCGTCGAACGATGCCTCCAGATTGGCGCCGCCCTTGGGCCCGCGATGCACCGGCAGCCCGGCCGGCTTGTCGATCACCAGCATCAGCCCGTCGCGATACAGCACGCGGGACAGGATCTCGTCGGCGGTGAGTTGTGGCGTCTCCACGCGTTCGGGGTGACTTTCGCTCATGGCGCGAAACGGCTAACACACCCTCGATATGAACGACACTCCTGAAAAACCCAAATTGAGCTGGTGGCGGCGGCTTTCCGGCGGCCTGAAGCGCACTTCGAATTCGCTCGGCACGGCGGTGGCCGATCTGGTCACCAAGCGCAAGCTCGACAGCGCCATGCTCGAGGACATCGAGGACGTGCTGCTGCGCGCCGACCTTGGAACCGAGGTCGCAGCAAGGATCGCCAAGGCGGTCGGGGTCGGCCGCTACGACAAGTCGATTTCAGCCGACGACGTCAAGGCGGTGGTCGCCAGCGAAGTCGAGAAGGTGTTGGCGGGCGTGGCGAAACCGCTTGTGATCGACGAGGTGCAAAAGCCGTTCGTCATTCTCGTGGTCGGCGTCAACGGGTCCGGCAAGACCACCACGATCGGCAAGCTGGCCGCCAAATTGAGCGCCGAGGGCCGCAAGGTCATGCTGGCGGCCGGCGATACGTTTCGCGCCGCCGCGATCGAGCAGCTGAAAATCTGGGGCGAGCGCACCTCTTCGCCGGTGATCGCGGGCACCCAGGGATCGGATTCCGCGAGCCTCGCCTTCAACGCGCTGACGGCGGCGCGCGAGGGCCAGCGCGACGTGCTGCTGATCGACACCGCGGGCCGGCTGCAGAACAAGGCCGAGCTGATGAAAGAGCTCGAAAAGGTTGTTCGCGTCATCCGCAAGGTCGATCCGTCGGCGCCGCATGCGGTGCTACTGGTGCTCGATGCCACGGTGGGACAAAACGCGCTGTCGCAGGTCGAGGCGTTTCATCGTACCGCGGGAGTCACCGGCCTCGTCATGACCAAGCTCGACGGCACCGCGCGCGGCGGCATCCTGGTGGCGCTGGCGGAAAAGCACAAACTGCCGGTGCATTTCATCGGCGTCGGCGAGGGCATCGACGACCTCGCGCCGTTCACCGCGCGGGATTTCGCGCAGGCGATTGCAGGGATTGAAAGCTGACATGAACAAGACCACGCCGCATCCGCTGTTCAAGCTCGCCACCGAACTCGGCCCGCTGATGATTTTCTTTGTCGCCAACGCCAAATTCAACCTGTTCGT
>JAQGJF010000926.1 GCA_028290765.1 Tardiphaga sp. | reverse complement strand
CCTGAATCGTGCTGAAAGTCCGAGTTGGGTCCGGCATCCTCAATCGAAGGGCTGCTGCGCTAAAGGAGCAAGGGAGTGGAGCATGGCAAAATTGATAAGGATCGTTGTCGTCAAGGATTTTGCTGCTTATCAATCGGGCTTTGCTCGTGGAGAAAAAATGCGAAATGATGCTGGCGTCACTAATCCTCGTATGTATAGAGGCTCAGAAAATCCGAATGAGGTCCTACGTCGAAGAAATCTTCGATAAGCAAGGGCTCATCCACCCGCTGGTCAAGGATCGCAGAGATGGCTGCGCCGCCTGTTTCGCCCCTCATGACTACACCATCCGGCTCCCGACTTGGTCCCGGACACTGCCAGTCGTTCTGCACGAGCACGGCGGTCCGCCGGCAATCAGCTGCGGCTTGGATGGCCTTATGAGATTGATGAGCTCGTCAACCTAGCTAAGGTCCGCTCGGTGCGCGTGGGGACCGAGGTTTTCGGTGTAGACATCGACGGCGGACTGCCACGAATCGAAGGCCATAACCGGCGTGTAACCTGCACCGACAAAGCCGGCCGACAGGCCGCCGGCGCCGCAAAATAAATCGATAAATCGCACAATGTTCTCCACATCCAGGGAGCCGGGATGGCTCGGAATGCGGACGTGGGTTCGAAGGGTCAGGAGCGGTTCAATTTATTTGAGGCAGCTTCGGCATTGTTGCCGCGAGTGCTATTCCGCACGCGGAGGCGCAGCGGAAATTCGTCGCTGTCGAGCTGGGGCAGCGCGAGGCCGACATCCTGAAGCTTCGCCGGGAGGATCTGGTGATCCAGGGCTTTCACGTCGTCCAGAACAAAGGCGGCGCCGTCGTCCGAGTCCCGTGCAGCCGGCGTCTCCGTGACGCCTTCGCGGGAATCTCGTCGGATCCCGGCTTCCTCGTCGTCAACGAGACGACCGGAAAACCATACAGGAAGTACACCTTCGTGCACCGCTTCGCCGAGATCCGTGACAAGGCCGGGATTATCGGGCTGCGCTACCAGGATCTGCGCCGCACCTGCGTCGTAAACCTCGCGCACGCGGGCTGCACCCGCCGGAGATTGCCGCGGTGACCGGGCACAAGATCGATACGGTGATCGACATCCTCGAAACCTACCTTCCGCGCGACGACATCATGGCTGCCAACGCGATCGGCAAGCTCGACCAGTGGCGGAGCGAGGGCAGCAAACGGGCTCTCGAGAAGCAGCGGCTGGCCGAGCGGTCGGCGCAGGAGAACGTCTCTTCGGCGCCGCCGAGATCAAAGCGGAACTAAAAGGAGAACCTCGTTGGAAGCCGCCGTTGGAAACGCGTTGGAAACGGCGGCTTCGAAGACCCCTAAGCACTTGAAAAAACTGGTGCCGACGCGCGGATTTGAACCGCGGACCTACTGATTACGAAAAAGTAGCTTAGTCCATTTATCCGCAGAAATCCGCAATCATTCTGAGTTTGGGAATCCAACTCTGCCCCAGGTTTTCTGCGGGGTTCCAGACCGCATGTCAGAATGCCCGACGAGCGACTGACGAGTAAATCCCCTCGTGCTCAATTCCCGCGCAATCGGACCGGCGACGGGGCCCGGAAAAAGCGGATCCCATTTGTCGGGGCGCGCAGTTGCGAAGCGCAAGCCAGACTTCCACCTCGCCCAGGCAGTGGATCAGCTTGATCGCCTCGATATCGTTGTCGTCAACGCGGGCATCCTGCGACTGGGCGACCTTCAAGCCGTCAGCTTGCGGGAACTCGACATCATGTGGCCGGTCCAAGACCGCCAACATCCTGTTCGCGGTGGAGTTCGACCGGCGGCATAAGGCGCGCGGAGTGAGGGCGACGGCGCTGCACCCCGGCGGAATCATGACGGAACTCGGCCGCCATCTGCAGCCGGGCGCGCTCGAGGCGACCGTTGAGCGGATCAACGCCGAGCCGGCGGCCGAAGGGCGGCCGCCCTTCCGTTTCAAGACGATCCCCCAGGGAGCCGCGACCTCGGTCTGGGCCGCCTTCGTCGCCCCGGCCGAAGAGGTCGGCGGCCGCTATTGTGAGGACTGCCAAGTGTCCCAGGTCACCGAATGGCTGATCAGCCCGGTGAGCCCCCGGTGTCAGGCCTTACGCGCTCGATCCGAAGCACGCCAAGGCGCTCTGGGCCAAGAGTGAGGAGATGGTGGGCGAGCGCTTCTGACCATCCACGCCTCACAGTCAAAGGGAGAACCGATATATACCCCAGAGAAACTGGCTCATCACCGGCGTGAGCAGTGGCTTCGGCCGCGTCATGACCGAGCAGGACGTGTCAGCCCGTTGCCTGGCCGTCGAGCCAACGGCGAATGTTCTCTACCGTGTCCTGATAGAACCGGGTGTAAAGGCCGTGCGAGACGTAGCCGATGTGTGGCGTTGCCAGCAGGTTCGGCAGCGTGCGGAACGGATGGTCGAGCGGCAACGGCTCCTGGTCGAAGACATCGATGGCCGCGCCGGCAATCCTCTGCGTTTTGAGCGCCGCGATGAGATCCGCCTCGACCACAATCGCTCCGCGTGACGTGTTCACCAGCCGGGCTGTGGATTTCATGAGCGCGAGCTCGGCAGCGCCAACGAGACCGCGCGTTCGACCGCTGAGAACGAGGTGGACGGAGACGATATCCGCCCGCATGAACCAGTCCTCCTTGGAGACCAGTTCGGCGCCTACGTCTGCCGCGCGCTCAGCCGTCAGGTTTTGACTCCAGCCAATCACGTTCATACCGAAGGCCGTGCCGATTTGCGCGACGGCGCCGCCGACATTGCCGACACCGAGAACGCCCAATGTTCGCCCAGCCATGTCGTCTCCGATGAACCGCTGCCAACCGCCGCCGCGCAACGAGGCGCTCTCGGCGACTAGGTTGCGGGCGCTGGCGAGGATGAGCGCCCAGGTCAGTTCGATGGTCGGCGTCGAAGTGTAGCCCGTGTGAACGATCGAAATGCCGTGTTCTTCCGCTGCTTTGATATCGATCGAGCCGTTGCGGAATGCCGTGGAGGCGATGAGACGAAGGCTCGGCAGCCGCTCGACGATGGCCCG
>JAQGJF010000792.1 GCA_028290765.1 Tardiphaga sp. | reverse complement strand
GCGGTTGAGCCCGGTCAGCGACGCCACATCGGCAACGGTGCCGAGCGCGACGTGATGCAGCATCCCGAGCAGGTCCGGCTCCGGCCGCTCGGCGGTCCAGAAGCCTCGCTGGCGCAGCTCGCGATTGACTGCGACCAGCGTGATGAACACCAGACCGACCGCGGCGAGATGGCCGAGGCCGGAGAGATCGTCCAGCCGGTTCGGATTGACCAGCGCCTCGACCTCCGGCAATTCGTCGCCGCTCTGATGGTGGTCGATCACCACCACCGACATGCCGAGCCGCCTGGCTTCGGCGAGCGGCTCGAAACTGGTGGTGCCGCAATCGACGGTGACCAGCAGCGTGGCGCTCTTGCCCGCCAGCATGCGGATGGCTTCGGTGTTAGGGCCGTAGCCCTCAAAGATCCGATCCGGAATATGGATCAGCGGATCCAGCCCGCAATGGCGCAGATGCCAGGCCAACAGCGCCGCCGAAGTCGCGCCGTCGACATCATAGTCGCCGAAGATCGCGACCTTCTCGTTTCGAACCGCGGCGTCGGCGATGCGCTTTGCCGCCACCTCCATCTGCGTCACGGTGAACGGATCGGGCATCAATTTGCGGATCGTCGGATCGAGGAAATCCTCGACCGCATCGACCTCGACATTGCGCCCGGCCAGCACCCGCGCCAGCATTTCCGGCAGTTGAAAACGTTGCGTAATCGCCAGCGCCCGCGCCGCGCCGCGCACGTCGAGCCGATCGCGCCAGGTCTTGCCGGTCGCCGAATGCGCCACGCCGAGAAAGGCCGGCAAGGTTTCGACGGGGAATGCGGATGCCGGGAGGGTCATGATGCTTTCACGAGACAGGGACGCAGCGCTTTAGCAAATGCAGGACGCTATTGCTAATCTTGCGTCCGGCTCTGGCGCTCCGATCTGTTCCGACTTGTTCCGACTTGGGCCCGTTTCCGGGGTGACGGCGGATTACGCTCGCCGGTTCAACCCAGCCGACCGCTCGCTCCATGAGCGTCCGGTGCCTGAAATTTGCGCGCACTCGCAAACGAAAAATCGCCCATGCTCCGGTCCGGCCGCGGCAACGAGGACTTCCCCCATGAAGACCTTCATTCGAGTGGTTGAACTGTGGGTACCCGACCGAACCAGGACCCGATTGGAATTCGGCGGCTGCCTGTGCAGCAGTGCATTCTCCGAATTCCGGGCGCTCAGCGAGAACACCTTGTTCGCCTACGACGAAGGCCTGCCCGGGAAAGCCTGGGCGTCCGGCCATCCGATCGTCCTGACGGAATTCTCCAACTCCTATTTCAAACGCACCGAGGAGGCGAAAGAGGCGGGCCTGACCTGCGGCGTCGCGCTGCCGGTATTTGCCGGCGAATTCCTGATGGCCGTCATGGTGCTGTTTTGCGGGGACGACGAGAAGCACGTGGGTGCCATCGAGCTGTGGCATAACGATCTGGAACTTTCCCATGAAATGGGGCTCGTGGAAGGCTACTACGGGACTGCCGATATGTTTGAGTTCAATTCGCGGCACACCAAGTTTCCGCGTGGGTTTGGGCTCCCTGGCCGGGTCTGGAAGGCCGGCATGCCGCTCATTATCAAGGACCTCCACAACTCAAAGCGGTTCTTGCGATGGGAAGAAGCATCCGAAATCGGTATCAATTGCGGCGTCGGCATTCCCTACAAGACGTCTGCGGAGCAAACCTGGGTCATGACGTTTCTCTCCGCGCAGGCGACGCCGATAGCCGAGCGCTTCGAAATCTGGGTGCCGAATGAATCGCGGACCGCCCTGACCTTCGACTCGGGCGATTGCAGCAAGCAAACCGATCTGGATGCGCTCTATGCCGCAAAAGCCATTGGCAAGGGCGAAGGGTCGATCGGAGGCGCCTGGGCGACGGGCATGCCGGCGATCAATGAAGATCTCAAGCACGATGCATCGGTTGCCGCGTCACTCGCCCAAGCCTCCGGCATGAACCAGATCGTGGTTCTGCCGGTTATCGAGAATGCCATGCTCAAGGCGGTTCTCGCCTGGTACCTGTAACAGCGGGTCGCGCCGGCTCGTCGTTTTGCAAAATTGAGCAAAAACGGCGCGGTATCGCGCGCGCCAGTTACCGCGCCCTCGCCAAAGGTCCTGCCTCAGCAGCCCAGCCGATCTTCGATCTCGTTGAAATCCTTCGCCACGACATCCCAGTCGCCCTCGGCCTTGAAATCCCGAACCTGCAACGGCCCGTATTCGGTCGGCCGTGCCACGAAGGCGGTCTTCAACCCCAGACGCTTCGCCGCGTCGAGGTCATTGTTATGCGCCGCCACCATCATCACCTGCTCCGGCTTGAGCCCCAGCAGACGCGCGGCGCCGAGATAGACCTCGCGGTCCGGCTTGTAGTGCTCGAACAGTTCCGCCGACAGCACCAAGTCCCATGGCAGGCCGGCGTGCTTGGCCATGTTGGTCAGCAGCGCGACATTGCCGTTCGACAACGGGCTGATGATGAATTTGGTTTTCAGCCGGGTCAGGCCGGAAACGCTGTCCGGCCAGGGATTCAACCGATGCCAGCCTCTGGTCAAATAATCGAGATCGGCCTCGGTCAGTCCCTTGATGTCGAACTGCGCGACCAGTTTTTCGAGCGACCGGCGGTGCAGCGCATCGAGGATGACATAGCCGCGCTCGGGATGTTTCCTCACCTCGTCCATCGAAGCCATGTAGACGCCGCGCCAGGCATCGACCAGCGCGGTCCAGTCCGCCTTGATGCCGCGCGTGGTCTCCCATTGGGTAAAATCGGCGATCAGGCTGGAGCGCCAGTCGACGACGGTGCCGAACACGTCGAAGACGAGGGCTTTGACGTCGGGTGTTACGTTCATGGCTTGCTCGCTTTCTTCGTCATTCCCGATGCGCAATTGCGCATCGCGGGCGCGCTCTTGCGCGAGCCCGGAATGACGGCGTCAGAATATCTTCCGATACTGCATGAAACCGGGATTATCCGCGACCTGATCGTACAGTATCCGCGCCTGCGCGTTGCCGTTCTGGGTCAGCCAGTGCACCCGGCTGGCGCCGGCGGCCTTGGCCTTCTCATACACTGCCTCGATCAGCGCACGGCCGAGACCGAGGCCACGGGCGCTGTCATCGACGAACAGATCTTGCAGGTAACAGTAATTGCCCGGCGTCCAGGTCGAGCGGTGAAACAAATAATGCACGATGCCGGTCAGTTGGCCGTCGACATAGGCGCCGAGCACGAACATCGGCTCATTGGGATCGTGAAACCGCGCCCAGGCGACATCGCTGGCGCCGGGCGCCAGCGTCGCCTTGTAGAAGGCGAGATAGCCGTTCCAGAGCGGCTCCCAGGCGGCGCGCTCGTTCGCGCCGACCGGCTTGATGATGATGTTCCCGTCCGCCTTCGGCACGCGCTCAATCCAGGTGGAATTTTTCGAGCTGGCGATGCTCTGCCCGGATACGTCGCACGGTACCGGTTACCGAGCGCATCACCACGGTATCGGTCTCAATCACATCCCTGCCGAACCTCACGCCGTCGAGCAGCGAGCCGGTCGTGACCCCGGTCGCGGCGAACAGGCAGTCGCCCTTCACCATGTCCTCGATCTCGTATTTCTTCTTGGCGTCCTTGATGCCCATCTTCAGGGTCCGCTCGCGCAGCGCCTCGCTGTCGATGATGAGGCGGGTCTGCATCTGGCCGCCGATGCAGCGCAACGCGGCTGCCGACAGCACGCCTTCCGGCGCGCCGCCGCTTCCCATGTACATATCGATCCCCGTCCGCGCCTCGGCGGTATGAATCACGCCGGCCACATCGCCATCGCTGATCAGGCTGACCGAGGCCCCGAGCTTGCGGATCGCAGCGATCTTAGTGGCGTGGCGAGGCCGGTCGAGCAGAATGACGGTGATCGCCGACGGCTTGACGCCCTTGGCCTTGGCCAACGCAATGACGTTTTCTTCGACCGGCGCGTCGAGGTCCACGGTGCCCTTGGGATAACCCGGCCCGATCGCGATCTTGTCCATGTAGCAGTCCGGCGCGTGCAGCAGCGTGCCGCCGTCGGCCATCGCGATAGTGGCGATGGCGCCCGGCATGTTCTTGGCGCAGAGCACCGTGCCTTCCAGCGGATCGACGGCGATATCGACCTTCGGCCCGTGTTTGCTGCCGACTTTCTCGCCGATGAAAAGCATCGGCGCCTCGTCGATCTCGCCCTCGCCAATCACGACGGTACCGTCGATCGGCAACTTATTGAGTTCGCGCCGCATCGCGTCGACCGCGGCCTGATCGGAGGCCTTTTCCATGCCGCGTCCACGCAGCCGCGCCGCCGACACCGCCGCCCGCTCCGTCACTCGCACGATTTCGAGCGTCAGGATGCGCTCCAGCAATTGCTGCGGCGGAACGGAAATATGGGTCGACATCGGCGTACACTCCTCAACTTCACGGCGGGCCAACGAGCCCGCTGAACTCAGTTCTTTTCGATCCGTATCACTTGCGGGCGGCCGGAGATCACCTTGTCGCGCTGCACGGCCTGCAGCGCGCGGTGCACGGCATCCTCGCTGGTCGCGTAGGTAATCAGGATCACCGGCACCGGCGACGCTTTTCCGACCGTGCCTGCGACATCGAGCGCGCCATCGGGATGACGCTGCACGATCGATTCAATCGAAATCTTCTGCTCGGCCAGGCGCGTGGCGATGGTCGCCGCGGTGCCGCTCAGATCGCGCGCCATCAGGCGGATATAATAGCCGCCCTGGTGGCGCTCCATCGGCGCTTTCTGGGTGGCGCGCAGCCGCGCCACCGGACGGCCGAACGGATTGGCGCGAATGCCGCGCGCGACATCGGCGATATCGGCCACCACAGCGGACGCGGTCGCAGCGCCTCCGGCGCCGGGGCCCACCAGCGTGATCGGCGGAATGCCGGCCCCATCGATGGTCACCGCATTGGTGACGCCCATTACCTGCGCGATCGAGGATGTGCGCGGCACCATGGTCGGATGCACGCGCTGCTCGATGCCCTTGGCGGTGCGCACCGCGACGCCGAGCAGCTTGACGCGGTAGCCGAGTTCGGCGGCGGCCTTCAGGTCTTCCGGCGCGATCGACGAAATGCCCTCCACATAGACCGCGCTTTGCGCGACCTTGGTGCCGAAGGCGAGACTGGCGAGGATCGCCAGCTTCTGCGCGGTGTCATGGCCGTCGACGTCGAAGGACGGGTTGGCCTCGGCATAGCCTAAGCGTTGCGCATCCTTCAGGCATTCTGCGAACGACAACCCCTCCTGCTCCATCCGGGTCAGGATGTAGTTGCAGGTGCCGTTGAGGATACCGTAGACGCGCTCGATTTCAGTGCCGGCGAGGCCCTCGCGCAGCGTCTTGATGACGGGGATGGCGGCGCCGACCGCGGCCTCGAAATTCAGCGCGCCGCCGTGCCTTTCCGCAAAGGCCGCCAGCCGCAGGCCATGCTTGGCGATCAGCGCCTTGTTGGCGGTGACCACCGACTTGCCGGATTTCAGCGCGGCTTCGATCGCCGAGAACGCGGGATCGCCGACCCCGCCCATCAGTTCGACGAAGCAATCGATATTGGGATCGTTGGCCAGCGCCAGCGCATTCTTCGACCAGTCGATACCGCGCAGATCGAGGCTTCGCTTTTTGGCTTTCGAGCGCGCGGTGACCGCAACCACGCGCACGCCGCGGCCACAGCGCGCCGACAAAATCCGGCCCTGCGCTTCGATGAGGCGGACAACCTCGGCACCCACGGTGCCGAGTCCCGCGATACCCACTTTCAAGGGTGCGACCATAGCGCGCTAAACCTGCCGGAAGCTGACGTGATTCGGCATGACCTGATCCGAAAACCGGAACCCAACCTTCGGGATCATGCCTATCGCCGGTTGGCGAGAGGAACCACGTTGTGCAACGTTTCCAGCCCGCTTTCAAGGAAGCGGCGCACATTGCGGGCGGCCTGGCGGATGCGTTGCTCGTTTTCCACCATGGCGATGCGGACAAAGCCCTCGCCATGCTCCCCGAAGGCCACGCCCGGCGAGACCACGACGCCCGATTTCTCGACCATCAGGGTCGCGAACTGCATGCTGCCGACCTCGCGGAACTTCTCCGGCAGCGGCGCCCAGGCGAACATCGACGCGCTCGGCGGCGGAATCTCCCAGCCGGCCCGGCCGAAGGATTCCACCAGCGCGTCGCGCCGCTTGCGATAGGTGTCGCGCATCTCGCGGATGCAGTCGTCCGGCCCGTTCAGCGCCGCGGTCGCCGCGACCTGGATCGGCGTGAACGCGCCGTAATCGAGATAGGATTTCACCCGCGCCAAAGCCGCGATGATGCGCTCGTTGCCGACCGCAAATCCCATGCGCCAGCCGGCCATCGAGAACGTCTTCGACATCGAGGTGAATTCGACGGTGACGTCGATGGCGCCGGGAACCTGTAGTACCGACGGCGGCGGATCCTTGTCGTCGAAATAGACTTCCGCATAAGCGAGATCCGACAGGATGAAGATCTCGTGCTTCTTCGCGAACGCCACCAGGTCCTTGTAGAAATCGAGGCTGGCGACATAGGCGGTCGGATTCGACGGATAACAGACGATCAGCGCGATCGGCTTCGGAATCGAATGAATGATGGCGCGTTCCACCGCCTCGAAGAATTGCGGTGTCGGCTCGGAAGGCACCGAGCGGATCACGCCGCCGGCCATCAGAAATCCGAAGGCGTGGATCGGATAGCTCGGGTTCGGACACAGCACGACGTCGCCAGGCGCGGTGATCGCCTGGGCCACATTGGCAAAGCCTTCCTTGGAGCCCAGCGTCGCGACGATCTGGGTGTCCGGATTGAGTTTGACGCCAAAACGCCGGGCGTAATACGCCGCCTGGGCGCGACGCAGGCCGGTAATGCCGCGCGACGCCGAATAGCGATCGGTCCGGGGTTTGCCCAAGGTTTCCTTGAGCTTCTCGATGACATGGGGCGGGGTCGGCAGATCCGGATTGCCCATGCCGAGGTCGATGATGTCGGCCCCGGCGTTCCGCGAGGCCGCCTTGGCCCGGTTGACCTGTTCAAAGACGTAAGGCGGCAGACGGCGGATACGGTAAAATTCTTCCATGGTCCTTGCTCCGGAACCGGTAGCGGCGACTGCGCTAACGGAGAGGGTTTTGCGTGAAGGCTCGTCCACGCAAAGAAAGTACGCTTGTTCAATAGCTTAGAGCCGATTCAAGCGCAAAATCGGCGGCTGGATGCGAAGTTCGGTCAAGTTTGCGGCTGAATCGCGTCCTTTTTATCACGGACGCCCCACGACACCAGCGATTGGTGCGGCTTTTGATTACTTGGCCGCAGAGCTAGAGCTATTGCCGGTGCCCCCTGCCTGACGATCGCGGGCCGCAATCAGCTCTTTCTGGATCTTGACCTGTTCGCTCGGCTCCAGCGCGCTTTGTTCCCGAGCGGCGGGGAGATCGTGAATGGCGGGGTAAGCGCCGGCTTCCTTGGGCCGCGCCGGGGCGTCGGACGGTAAACCGACCAGCGGCATGTCCGCGATCGACGTCGCACAGCCGCCCACCGACAGCGCCAGCATCACCAGCGCCGTCACGGTCCACGCTTTGCGGCTTCCGTCCCTGAACATTAACCCGAAGATCCCCACACCACTCGCATCGACATCGCGAGAGAATCTGACGCTTATTTCGGCAGCACGCCTCGCTACCGATCATTGTCTCTCCAAACGATTAAGGCCCGTAGAACAAATCCCGCTCTCTGGTCTGTTTTATGGCCAAACCAAGATACTTTGTCGCAGTGCAGCACATCGAATCCAGCAGTTAGGATCGAACTGTGCCATCATCAATGGCGCGGTGACATGTCGTCACCGGAACTTCGAAATGAACGTGTAGTTGTCCGGCCATGAGTGACGTAACCACCGAATCCCAGGCTTCCAAGACCCAAAGTTCGAAGACGCAAAGTTCGAATACTTCGGGCAAGACCTTCGACCCGGAAGCTTTCGCGTTGAATTTCGCGCGCGCGATGGAAAGCAGTGGCCAGGCACTCGCAGCCTATCTCAAACCGCGCCAAAATGGTGAGATCAAAGACAAGCCGCCCGGCGAAGTCGGCGAGGTGATCAAGACCTTCAGCACGGTGGCCGAATACTGGCTGTCGGACAAAGACCGCGCCGCCGAACTGCAGATGAAGCTCGGTAAAACCTATCTCGACCTGTGGGGCACTTCGGCCCGCCGCCTCGCCGGAGAACAGGCGGCGCCGGTCATCGAGCCGCCTCCCCGCGACAAGCGGTTCAGCGACCCGGAATGGAAATCGAACCAGTTTTTTGAATTCGTGATGCAGGCCTATCTGCTGACGACGCAGTGGGCGCAGGATCTGGTTCGCAACGCCGAGGGCCTCGATCCGCACACCCGCAAGAAGGCCGAATTCTACGTTCAGCAGATCACCAACGCGCTGGCACCGTCGAACTTCGTCCTGACCAATCCGGAATTGCTGCGTACGACGCTGGCCTCCAACGGCGACAACCTGGTCCGCGGCATGAAGATGCTGGCCGAGGACATCGAAGCCGGCAAAGGCCAATTGCGCATCCGCCAATCCGATCCGTCCAATCTCACCGTCGGCGTCAACATGGCGACGACGCCCGGCAAGGTGATCTTCCAGAACGAGGTGATGCAGCTGATCCAGTATCAGCCGGCCACCGAAAACGTGCTACGCACGCCGCTGCTGATCGTGCCGCCGTGGATCAACAAATTCTACATCCTCGACCTCAAGCCGGAAAAATCGCTGATCAAATGGTGCGTCGACCAGGGCATCACCGTGTTCGTGATTTCCTGGGTCAATCCGGACAAGAGCCTCGGCAACAAGACCTTCGACGACTACATGAAAGAGGGCCCGCTGACGGCGATGGACGTCATCGAGCGCGCCACCGGCGAACTCAAGGTCCACACCATGGGTTATTGCGTCGGCGGCACCCTCTTGGCCTCGACCCTGGCGTGGCTGGCCGAGAAGCGGCGGGTTCGTGTGACCTCGGCGACGTTCCTGGCGGCGCAGGTCGATTTCAGCCATGCCGGCGATCTCATGGTGTTCGTCGATGAAGACCAGATCTCGGCGCTGGAACGCGAGATGCAGGCCACCGGCGTGCTGGAGGGCAGCAAGATGGCGATGGCCTTCAACATGCTGCGCTCCAACGACCTGATCTGGTCCTATGTCGTCAATAATTATCTCAAGGGACAACCGCCGTCGGCGTTCGATCTGTTGCACTGGAATTCGGACGCCACGCGAATGCCCGCGGCCAACCACTCGTTCTACCTGCGCAACTGCTATCTCGAAAATAGGCTGTCCACCGGCACCATGGTGCTCGACAACACCCTGCTCGATCTGTCGAAGGTCAAGGTGCCGGTCTATAATCTCGCCACCCGCGAGGATCACATCGCGCCGGCGGAATCGGTGTTGTATGGCTCGCAATTCTTCGGCGGCCCGGTGAAATATGTGCTGTCGGGGTCCGGTCATATTGCCGGCGTCGTCAACCCGCCAGCCTCGGGCAAGTATCAGTTCTGGACCAACGACCACATCCACGACACGACGCTCACCGACTGGCTGAAAGGCGCGCAGGAACACCCGGGCTCATGGTGGCCGGACTGGCGCGGATGGCTCGCCGGTATCGATGCGGAAGAGGTCCCGGCCCGCGCGATCGGCACCGAAAAATTGCCGCCGATCGAAGACGCACCCGGCAGCTATGTCAGGGTTCGCGCATAGCCTGGATCCCGCTCGACGGCCGCACCCGGACTGAGCGCCGCGTCGCAGCTCAGGGCCGATGGCGGCTGTCGAAAACGCGCGCGGCCGCATTGGCGTTGTCGCACCAACCGTCTATGGTTTGGCGGAATGTTTCCAACCGGGCGCCGGCTCGAACGGCGCCAATCAGGCCTGCACCCGGACTTTAAAGCCAACAGGGAGTTTCCGATGACGCGCGAATTGTTCTGGCTGACGCTGACGGTGATTCTGACGGGCCTGTTGTGGGTCCCCTATGTTCTCAACCGTTGCCAGGTCCGCGGGCTCGGCGGCGCGATGGCCAATCCGTCGCGCAACGACAAGCCGCATGCGGAATGGGCGACGCGGCTGATGTTCGCCCATGACAACGCCGTCGAGAACCTGGTGATCTTTGCGCCGCTGGTGCTGATCCTGAGCGAGATCGACTATTCCAGCAAATGGACGGTCTATGCCTGCGCGGTATATTTCTGGTCGCGCGTAGCGCATCTCGTCGTCTACGCGTTGGGCCTGCCGGTGTTCCGCACCCTCGCCTTCACCGTGGGCTTTCTCGCCCAGGCCGTGCTCGCGCTGGGAATTTTCAAGATCGTTTGATCTCCGGCCTCTCATCTCCAGTCTCGCCCCGCTGTTTTGCGGGGCGAGGTCGAGAGGTCTGCATCCGGTCTGTCACGGAAACAGCGCGATTTGCTCCAGTCCGGTGGTCTCGGGAAAGCCCAGCATCAGGTTCATGTTCTGGATCGCCTGTCCCGCCGAGCCCTTCACCAGATTGTCCAGCACCGAAATGACGATGGCGCGATTCTTGATGCGGTCGGCGAACACGCCGATCTGCACATAGTTGGAGCCGCGCACATTCTGGGTCTGCGGCAGCACGCCCTTTTTCGCCACGTGGACGAAGGGCTCGTTGCGATAGGCCTGCTCCAGCGCAGCGCGCAGATCGTCCGCGCTCGCGCCGTCGAGCCTGACATAGGACGTACAGAGTTCGCCGCGGCTCATCGGGATGAGGTGCGGCGTGAAATTCACCGTGACGGCGGCGCCTGCCGCGACGCCGATCTCCTGTTCGATCTCCGGCGAGTGCCGATGCGTGCCCACCGAGTAGGGCGAAAGCCCCTCGCCTGCTTCGCTGAACAGCGTGTTCTGCTTGAGGCCGCGGCCGGCGCCGGTGACGCCGGATTTCGCATCGATGACGATATCATCGACGTCGATCAGCTTGGCCCTGGCGAGCGGGACCAGCGCCATCAACGCCGCGGTGGGATAGCAGCCCGGACAGGCGACCAGTCGCGCCGCGCCGATCTTCTCGCGGTAGAATTCGGTGAGACCATAGACGGCCTCGCCCTGGAGCTGCGGCGCGCGGTGCGCATGACCGTACCATTGCGCGTAGACGTCCATGTCGCGGAGCCGGAAATCCGCCGACATGTCGAGGATCCTGATGGCCGGATTGGCGGCGATCACCGCCGCGATGATCTCCTGCGTGGTGCCGTGCGGCAGCCCGCAGAACACCGCGTCGAGCTTTGTCCAGTCGACTTTTTCCCACTCCACCAGCCGCGGCAGGTCGAGCATGAAGAAATGCGCAAATACCTCGTCCATCGCCTTGCCGGCATGGGTATTGGCGGTGAGCGCGGCGATCTCGACATTCGGGTGCCGGGCCAAGAGGCGCACAGCATCGGCGCCGGTATAGCCGGAGGCACCGAGGATGCCGATTTTCTTTTTCGTGCTCATCACAGTCTTCCTTCAGGCATGGCCATAGCATTCAATTGTATCGTCGTGTTCACAAAGGCCTGCGGACGCATCTGGCGCATCGTGCGCGCAAGCTGTTGCGCCGCCGGATCGGGTTGCGATGCCAATGCCGTGGCGACAGCCGTATGATCGACATCCGATTTGTGCTGGTTCAGTTTGAAGCTGCCCTCGATTTCATCCACCGACATCACCAACCCGACGATCGCCTTCTTCATGGCATCGAGCCGCCCGGCCGTCATCTTGGTCGATGACCAGATCGGCTTGGGCGCAAGCCAGCTTTCGAACTTCGCGCTCAGCGCGTCAAGATGCGGACCGAGTTCGTGCTCGGTCATGGCGCGTACCGTGCCCGTAAGATGCACCGCCTGATAAAGCCAGGTCGGCACCTGATCCGGCGACGCGTACCAGTCCGGCGAGATATAAGTGTCGGCGCCGTTCACGGCCATCAGCCAGTTCGATTGGCCGTCGGCGAGTGCGGCCAGCGCGTTGCCCCGTGCGACGTGAAACATGGCGCTGGGGGTGCCGTCGCTGGAATATTCCAGACAGAACGGCAGCGACGAGGCGAACGGCCGGCCGCCGCCCCAGGCACAGACGGTGCCAAAGCCGCGCGCAGCCGCGAACGCCAGCGCGGCGGTGCGATCGGTCTTGAACGGGGGCGGCGTATACATGACAGGCTCCTGCTGGATTAAGGAGCCGCCGGATCAGATCGCGCTGGTTTGGGAAAAGTGCCGCGGACCGGATCCGGCGGCAGGGGCAACGATCTTAAACGCGAACGTCCGCCCATACCGCGATGATGCGGCGGCGGCGAGCAATGAGAATGGTCGCGGTGTTGATCATGGGCGCGGCTATAAGGCCGCGCCCGCGCTTCGTCAAGGGATTAAGAATGATGACTGAGTGTGATCCCTCCCCCTTGTGGGGTCCGATCGAGCTTTGCTCGATCGTGGTCGGCCGAGCGAAGCGGAGGCCGGGGTGGGGGTCCCACACATGCCGTCCCATCGTGGCTCCCCACCCGACTGGCCTACGGTCAGCCACCCTCCCCACAAGGGGGAGGGATAAGGAAGAGCTGCGGCAAACGTTGCGACCAGAAGAACTTAGATCGTCGGATTCCACGGCGCCGGCACCACGCGGTAGCCGTTGCCGTCCTTGACGACGTTGCCGAGCCCCGGGAACGGGTAATGAAAACCCTGCACCTGCAGCTTTTCCGCGACCACCATGTCGTAGATCCGGCGGCGGGTTTTTTCCGCCACATCGCCGTCCTGGTCGAAGAAGGCATGCCAGCCCGGATTGGCGGCGAACAGCGTCGGGTTGTTGGTCACATCGGACTGGACGAAGACCTTGCCCGATCCGGAAGACAGCACGTAGGAGGTATGCCCCGGCGTATGGCCGACGGTCTCGACCGCGAGCAGTCCCGGCGCGACCTCCTTGCCCCACTCATAGGGCGTCACCTTCTTCTTCAGGCCGGCCTCGAAGAT
>JAQGJF010000764.1 GCA_028290765.1 Tardiphaga sp. | reverse complement strand
ACAATGAACATCGTCAGGATCGCATAGCCGATTGCGGCCAGATCCTGCTTCTGAATGCCGAGGGCGACATAGGAACCGATGCCCGGCAACGTTACCTGGGTGTCGCCGACGGTGATTGCCTCTGAAGCGACGACGAAGAACCAGCCGCCCGACATCGACATCATCGAATTCCAGATCAGACCGGGCATCGCGAAAGGCACATCGAGCAGCCAGAAGCGCTGCCATCCGCTGAGATGAAAGCTTTGGGAGGCTTCTTCCAGATCCTTCGGGACGTTGCGCATCGACTGGTACATGCTGAAGGTCATGTTCCAGGCCTGGCTGGTGAAGATCGCGAATACACAGGCGAGTTCGGCACCGAAAACCCGCCCCGGAAACAGATTCATGAAGAAGACGACGGTGAAGGTCAGAAAGCCCAGGATCGGCACAGACTGCAGGATATCCAGCAGCGGAATCAGCACCATTTCCGCGCGCCGGCTCTTGGCGGCAAGGGCCGCATAGATGAACGTGAAAATGACGGAGCAGACGATGGCCAGCAGCATCCGCATGGTCGTGCGCAGCGCGTAAAGCGGCAGGTTGAAGGGATCGAGCGATACCGGGGTGATGTCCAGTGTCGACAACGGCGCCGCCGTCTGCTCGCCGCCGTAGACCATCAGCACCATGGCGCCGATAACGAGAATCAGCGCCGCGACATCCCAGATGTTGGGCAACAGCGCCTTTCCGGGCGGCCGAATGTCCTGCAGTGCCATGGAGCCGCCTTTCAGGACTCGCTGTGAGAAGTTGCAAGGCGATAGTTCGGCCCGGGCCTGAAAGCAAGGACGCCGGGATCGACGCTGAGAGTGGCGGGCCCGACGCCGTCAGCGTTCTCCACGCCGGCACCCAAGGTTGGACGGATATCTCGCCGGCCCATTCGGGAATCACCGACCACGGTAAGGTTCGATTGTTTCGTTGCTATGAACCGCTCAGGTTGGCCGATCCCTTGGCCAGCCTGCTTGTCCTTATGGCTCGATTATGAATTCGACGAGAATTCCACATGGAATTCCTATGCCGGGCCGCACATCCTGTTTGCCACAGGAGACTCCCATGAAAGCCGTCCTCGGCCTGTTTGCAATGCTTCCGAAACTCCGCTCGGCACAATTTCGTCGGTCGCTGGGGCGGCAATGGGTTTTCCATCTCAGCCAACTGCACGACAGGACCGCGATCCTCCGAACCATGCATCGCACCAGCTCGCTGCCGCGCGAACGGCGGGCCGATTGGCCGAACTGACACGCGTCTCAGGTCAGGACGAGGTGAAGCGGTGAGAGATAAACCGGATTGGGAATCGGCGGCAGGGATTGTTATTGCCGGGGCCATGCTTGCGGCGCTGTTCGGTGCGGGGGCCGAATGGCTGGCAATGGGGCAGGTGCACTTTGGCATCGTAGCGCTCTGCATCGTGCTTGCCATGTTGTTCGTGTTGCACAGGGCGCAGCGGAAGAACAATCAAGCCATCGACGCCAAACTGGATGCACTGATCGCGCGGGAAAGAGCGCGGGGGAATGGCCGGCAAGCTACCGGGGGGCGCCAGTGACGAAAGAACCGCTTCGCCAGGCTGACCTGGCGAATCCAGACTTGGCGAATCCAGATCACCACATTCGGCGAGAAGGCAACCTGAAATGAAAGACGAATTACACGATGTCGACATGTCGGGCGACAAGGCGAAGCCCTCTTTTCTGACCATCCTGAGCGTCATGGTTTCGGCGCTCCTCATTGGTGCTTTGCTCATGTGGGTTCCGCGAAGTGGAACACTCTCCGAAACAGCTACAATCACACAATCTTCGTCCCAGAACGCGGCACGCTGACCTTCATGGCAAAGCAGGCATCGCGGGTTCTTGCACCGTGATGAGGTCAGGCGGGACGACGCGCTAGACCGATTGGCTGCCTCGCGGGACAAGACCTCTCCACAGACTGTTGTCGCGCTTGATCGGCCTGCGGACCGAAGGCTCCGTCGGTTGCTCGGCTTCGATGGTTGCCGCGAAGGCCCGCTTGAGCCGGTCATCGTCGATGCGCGTGAGGTGCTGGCGCAAGATCGCGGATGCGGGTTCATCCTGCCGCAGGATTGCGGCGCAAAGCTCAGCGCTGGTCCTCCGAAAAAATCCGAAAACCGGCTGGCCGCTGTCTGATAGGCCGAGCTTGTCGATCACCGCCGCGATCGCCAGAACTGCCAGCCTGTCGGCATGTTCCAACGTGACGGCAAATCGCAGCACGGCGAGATGCCACGACCGCAACGTACTGGCTTCCCGCCCTTTTTGTGCGTTTTGGTCCATGGAGAAGTCCTGCAACTTCGTCGTTCCGGTCGAACGGAGTGGGAAGATCGGCGATAAAGCCGCTCAGCCATGGGGTCGAACACGCAGCCGCGATGGTCGTGCTATGCGGCCTTGGCGATCGCGGCGAAGTTGCAGCGATACGCCGAAAGCAGGAGGGCTTGCTGCCACCTCACACCCACTTCGACACGAAATCCAAGCTGTTCCAGCTTCGCGCGTACTCTAAGGCTCAAGCCATTTTCCTCGGATTCGATCGATACGACGATAGTCGCCGTCGCATTCAAGAATGGGGAGACGCGAACAAGCGACGCTTCCAACTCTCGATAGGAGCGATCACCCGCAATAAAGGCCGCTGAATACTGTCCAGGCGAGATTCCGCAGGTGCTGGCGGTCGCGCAGCGAGCGAAGCCGCGCCGATACAGGGCTCGGTGGATCCGGAGGCCGTCCGCGCCCACAGCGATGATCCGATGCGACCTGGCTACGCGCGCCAGGTCGATCATGATGTCAACCACTCTCTCCCGCGCGGCGCCGGCGTCGGTTTGATTCAACTTAATGTCCATGGAGGTAACCTGTGGTTCAAGCAGCCCGGCGCCAAAGAATGTCATCCGTGCTTGCCGATGCGCCATCGCAAGGCGGGCTCACTATCTCCATGACGGCATAAAGATTCGAGATTGGAGTATCGGCAGTTTCATAGGCAAGACGTGGGGATTCCAAGACTTGGGGCTTCCAAGACTTGGGGCTTCCAAGACGTGGGGATTCCAAGATTTGGGGATTCCAAGACTTGGGGATTCCAAGACTTGGGGATTCGATGTGCGACGTGACCCAAGTGTCGAATGGCCAGCCATGAGACGGACCCGCTTCGGGCAATATCGGTGGAATGCCACCGCAGGCGCTGCGTTGCGCAAAGTGAGAGATTCGCTGCGCAAATTGAGACAATTCACGCCGGCTTGTGCCCGGACCTGCTTTCGACGGCAATCTCGCTGGTGTAGGTTCGCCGTGTCCCGGCAGTTTCCCCGAGGCGGTGATCCGCCCGCGTGAGCCTGGCGACGAGGCAATCCTGTCGATGGCGATGAGTGCGGACGATATTTTGGCGCATCCCGCCCTCGGGTCCTGCGTTCGCGGCCAGGCGCAAGCCCTGGTGCTGACCCACCAGGCGAGCCCGCGCACGGCGTCGCCGTTTGCGACCCAGCAGCGCTGGCTGATCGCGCAAGCGGCGCTGTCGCTCTACTTTCGCAACGAAGCCAATCTGGCCGGCAACGGCGTGCTGGCCGAACGGGTGCTCGATCTGGTCGTGCAGCATCATCTTGCCAGCCGCAACACCGCGGCGGCCTTTCTCCAGGAGATGCTGAAATACGATCTGGTGCGCCATGTCGCGGCGAGCGAGGGCAGGCGGCACCGGCCGCTCGAGCCGTCGCCGATGACGATGGCGGCGCTGCTGCATTGGCACATGGTGCATTTGGCGACGCTGGACGGGCTCGACGGTGGCGCGCGCTGCGCGACGCTGCGGTCCCGGCCCGCGGCGATGGGATCGATGCAGCCGCGCATCGCCGACGGCCTCCTGGCATCCAGCGCGATCCGCAGCCCGGACGGCACGTTCTCGCTGTTCACATGGATCAACGACGGCGGCATCGTGATGGATCGCCTGATCGCTGGTTGTCGTGGCGAGGCTGATGGCACGGACCGGATTTCAACTGACGTAACGTCGGTGTCCGGCCTGGCGCTGGGCCTGAAACTGTCACGCACCCAGCTCGGCCGCAAATTCGCCGCCGCCGAAGCGATGGGGAGTTTTGGCTGGAGCGGTGCGCGGGGAAAATCTCCGCTGTGGGTCTCGGCGGGCTTTCGCCGCGAATATCACGCCGCGCAGGCGATCAAGCTCGCCATCGTCGATGCGGCTTTCGAGGCTTGCTTCGCGACAGCCGCGCGCGAGCATGCCGTGAGCGACACGGCGCCGGCATGACAGGAAGTTCGCAGTTCGTCCTGGCCGGGCTTGTCCCGGCCATCCACGTCTTTACTGTACCGGCATGACGAACACCGATGCACTGGTTCCATTTGAGGCGTGAATGCAATCTCGATCTCCCATCCGATATTTGATGCGGCTGCTTTGCGTGCTCTCCCTCGCCGTGGTCGCACCACCCGCCCACGCCGCCGACGCCGCCTTCACCCAGTTCATCGCCTCGCTGTGGCCGGAGGCGCAACAGGCCGGCGTGTCGCGCGCGACCTTTGACGCCGAAACGCGCGGCCTCGAGCCCGACTATAAACTGCCCGACCTGCTGCTGCCCGGGCGTCCTGCCACCGGGGCGCCGTCGCAGGCCGAATTCGTGCAGGTGCCGGCCGACTATGTGAAGGAAGCCTCGATTGCGCGGCTCGCAACTGAAGGGCAAAAGCTAATGCAGAAGCATCGCGCCACGCTCCAG
>JAQGJF010000708.1 GCA_028290765.1 Tardiphaga sp. | reverse complement strand
CCGCCGTTGGAATCCAGCACGATGGTCGCGCCGTTGAGCTGACGCCCGCGCGCGAACTCATCGAAATCACGTGAACTATCGGCGGTGACGATGCCAACCGCGCTGACCCAGCCACGGCAATTCGGCTGGCACGCGACCCAGCTGAACTTCAACGGCAATTGGCGTTCTTCGAGGGTGACGCCGGCATGTGCCGAACCGCCCCACGTAGCAACGACGCCGGTCAATGCGATGCAAAGGGCGGCGGCGCCAATGCGCGCCCAACCGCGAAGATCAAACAATCTCACAAGCGTCAAGTTGGATCCTTCCCCCAGGCCCGGATACGAGCAGTGGCAATGGCCCCATTTCAGCCGCGCAGGATACTGTCATTCAGGCGCTGAGAAGAAGGTAACTGTGAGAATCCATCTCGTCCATAGTACCTTGGCCGCGGCGCACCAAACCTTGGTATAGTTTGCAACGTGGCGCGAGATCTCAAGCCGTGCCGAGACTATCGGCTCGAAGGCCGAGTGTGTCGCGAGCGGCTCAACCTCTTCTTCATTCGCTGACTCTTGTGCAATCGGACTGCGTATTTGTACGGGGTACGATTGCGAACGAGATCGGCGGCAATTGAGCTTGAGGTGACCGAGACGGTCATCATGCATGACAGCAAAGCCGTGTTCGCCACGCTCGATCAGCTGCAAAGGCAGGGGGTGCGCGTTGCCTTGGACGACTTCGGGACCGGCTATTCATCCCTGAGCTTCCTTCAGAAATTTCCATTCGACAAAGTCAAGATCGATCGCAGCTTCGTCAACGAGTTGCTGGGTGCAAGGGAAGAATCGCGCCTGATCGCGCTCGCTGTCGTGCGGTTTGCCGTCAGCCTCGGCAAGACGACAACGGCCGAAGGCGTTGAAACAAAGGAACAGCTGGATATCCTGCGCGCAGAGGCCTGTACTGAATTGCAGGGCTATTATTTCAGCCGACCGAAGCGTGCCTCTGAAATCCTGAAAATGGTGCGTGCGCAGGTCAAAATACCTGCGAACGCTGCGTAAACCGCCGGCCCAGGTGAACCCGCAAGATCCTGGCCGGCCGTCGTCACATCCGGGTGTTTTGTCGGCCTGGCGCTTCCACAAATTCCCTGGACGCTGATAGTGTTGAGTGCCTGAGCATCAAGCGGCACGGCCGCGAAAGCCGCTATCGCAACACCAACTCTGGATTGTCCCATGCCCGACGACGTTGAGATATCGACTGGCCGATTCGACATCGGCGCGATCGCGAGCTCCCTCCCCGACACAGCGAAAACCTTGCTGGTCGACAAATATCTCACCGATCGCGAGCAGGCCAGCGCGCGGGTGTTCCGGGTCTACCGTCCGACGCCGCCGCATTATCACGCGACCTGCGACGAATATCTCTATGTGTTCGCCGGGCGCGGCACGTTCTGGATGAAGGATGCCTCCACCAAGGCTGAATTCGCGCCGGGCCAGTTGCTGTTCTTCGAACGCGGTACCGTCCACGCCATGCCGGAGCTGATCGAGGAGCCGGTTATTTTCCTGTCGATCGATACGCCACGGCGCCCGCCGACCGACATCATCTTTGTCGATCCCAAGGACGGCTCGCCGGAAACCTTCATGGCGCGCAACGCCGGCGGCGAATAGCGGCCCGCTACTGCCGTTCGACCGTGACCATCGCGATCCCGCTGCCGATCATGCCGAGTTGGCGCGCCGCGGCGACGCTGACGTCGATGATCCGTCCGCGGCCAAACGGACCGCGGTCGTTGATCCGCACCGTGACCGAACGTCCGTTGCGGAGGTTGGTCACCAGAACCCTGGAGCCAAAGGGCAGCGTGCGGTGAGCGGCGGTCAATTGGTTCGGCCCGGATCGCTCGCCACTGGCGGTTCGACCGCCGCCATAATACGCGGCGTGTCCGCTTTCAGCCCGCGCGGCCACAGGCACCATCAGTAAAATGCAGGCGAGCATAAATGTCGCCGCGCAGGACGTGCGCAGAGCCGTCATGGGAATGGCCTTTGAGTGAGCGGAAGGAAGCGAACCCTCGCCCTAACGCGTTATCGGACTTCCGGTTCCCGTGCCGGAACGTGGCGATCCAAAGAAATCCGGGGGGTCGATTTGACGAATTGTTCAATCCTGCATGACCTGATTGGCAAAACCGCCCAACATTTCAGGGAGATCGCAAATGGCCAAACAGCAGAAGACGGCGCAGCAACTCGCGGAGATCATTGCCGGCAGGATCGGCGTCAGCGGCGTTTACATCCGCGTTCGCGAGGACCATTCGGATGGCTGGTGCCCGACCATCGTTTCGGCGCCGAGCAACGAACTTGGGTTCCAGCGCCGGGCCGAGGAGATCGCCAGGCTGCTTCGCCTGGAGTTCGACCTGGCCAAGTGACGCTGCGGCGAGACGCCAAAAGTGAGCCCGACCCGCAGGACGGGCCCGCACGCCTCCGCCGCGCGAAACATCCGGAAACCAAAATCAGGCCGGGGAGCGACGTCGGAAGCCCGAGCCGGATCGATGCCAGGCCATTCCGGGAAGGTCTTGTTAACCAAATTAATTTAGGAATTTTAAAGGGTAATCGCCGCCCGGCCAGCCATGGTTTCGAGCTTGATGTCTTCGATTCGAAGTTCCAGGGGTGGCCGGTCCGCGGGCAATATCGACGGCAAAGCGCGACCGCGCGCCGGCCGCCGGCGCGCTGAGAAGAAC
>JAQGJF010000664.1 GCA_028290765.1 Tardiphaga sp. | reverse complement strand
ATACGCCAATGCAACTTGACAACTCAGATAGTCGCTCACCCGGATTGCTTCGCAATCCGACCTCTCCCTATGGGAGAGGTGACAGAACAGCTACGTTGCCGTTCTGGATCCGCGATCAAAACGCAATCTGTCCGGTCTTGAGCAGATACATCACGCTGGTCAGCGTCACCACCGACACAAAGGTCCCCACCAGCACCGCTACCGAGGCCGGTTCGACCCAGGTGTCGTATTGCCTGGCGATGACGAAGACGTTCAGCGCGGGCGGCAATGAAGCCATCAGCACCGCCGTCGCCGCCCATTCCGGGGCGAACGGCCCGAACGTCATCATCAACGCAAAGGCGATCAGAGGGTGTACGATCAGCTTGATCGCGATCAGGCCCGGAATTTCCCAGGGGACCCGTCCCAACGGCCGCAGCGCCACGGTGACGCCGAGCGCGAACAGCGCCACCGGCGCCGCGGCACTTTGCAGAAACTGCAGCGTACCGTCGATCGCGACCGGGAGATGGATGTGGAAGGCGGCTGCGAGCGCCCCGCAATAGGCCGCCACGATGAGCGGGTGAAAGGCGATCTCCCGGATCACGATGCCGATGGTCGGCAGCAGCGGGCGGCGCTCGCCGCCGGTCAGCGCCATCGACAGCGGCACGATCGAAAACAGGAAGATGCTGTCGAAGCAGAAGATCAGCGCGGTCGGAACCGCCGCCTTGGCCCCGAGTACGGCGAGCGCGAGCCCCGGCCCCATGTAACCGATATTGCCGTAGCCGCCCGACAGTCCCGCCATGGTCGCCTCGCGGATCGACAGCCGCCCGATCAGCCGCGAGGCCAGGGCAGACAGGAAAACCGCCGTCGCGGTCGCCGCCGTGGTCGCGATGACGAAGGGCAGATTGTTCAGTTCCTCGAACGGCGTCTTTGACATGATCCTGAAAAACAGCGCCGGCAGCGACACGTACAGCAGGAAGAAATTCATCCAGCTCAAGCCTGCTTCGGGCAGGTTTTTGAGCCTGCCGCAGGCAAATCCGATGAAGATCAAGCCGAAATACGGCAGCGCCAGATTGAGGATGTCCATCATGGGAGGGGTGTTTTTCTTGGTTGTTGGCCCAGGCAGGATTTAGAGGGCGCGGAATTCACCGGTTTGCCTCTAGCATCGGCCACAATCCTGGTCTATTCGACGAGGGATGATCAAAGCGCGAACCGCCAAATTCCAGATCGGACAGATCGTCCGCCACCGGATCTTTTCGTTCCGGGGCGTGATTTTCGATATCGATCCGGAGTTCAACAACACCGAGGAATGGTGGCTCTCGATCCCCGAGGAAGTCCGGCCGCACAAGGATCAGCCGTTCTATCACCTGCTGGCCGAGAATTCGGAATCCGAATACGTGGCCTATGTCTCCGAACAGAACCTGCTGCCGGACGAGTCCGGCGAGCCGATCCGGCATTCGCAGGTCGCGGAGATTTTCGTCAAGGACAAGTCCGGCGGCTATCGGCCGCGAAATCCGTCGCTGAATTAGAGCGTTTTCGAGCGAAAGCCTGCCCCGGACTTGATCCGGGGTGGACACCGGTTCGCGTCAAGAAAACGCGTCAAAATCAAAAGCTGGAGCCCGGTTCTGATTCAATCAGAACCGATCAGGCTCCAGCCGAGATTCGGCGCGCTCGGGCGCCTTCGCAGGAAGTATCGCGCTCAACAAAAAAGGCGCCCGGTTTCGGGCGCCTTTTTCGCTTGAGAACGAGGCTTGAGTTACTTCGCCGCCGGATTGGCGGGCGGGGTCGCCGCCGCCCCATTGCCGCCGGCGCCCTCCAGCTTCTTGCGCGCTTCGTCGGCGCGCTTCTGCAGCTCTTCCTGCAGCTTCTTCTGGGTTTCTTCGAATACCTTCGGATCGGTCGGCGGGCCGTCATAGGCCTTGGCGAATTCCGCCAGGGGCAACGGCAATGTCAAAGGCGCGCCGTTGGAATTGATGGCCTGAACCACCAGATTCTGCCCCTTCTTGAGATTTGCGATCATCTCCGGGGTTGCCTCGTAGTCCGACATGCAACCATTTTGAAAGCAGATCACGTAGGGACTTTGCGCCGGCGCGTTGTTGTCGACGATCACGCGGGTCCCATGAACGAGCTGCATGCCGAGCGGCAGCGTGACACGCAGGATTTTCTTCGGTTCGCCTTCCGGCTCGATGATCACCGCCGCGATGACCGGCTGACCACTCTCGATGCGGCCGTCCTTGCCGGTGAAGCAGACCTGCTTGGCGTTGGCATCCTGGCCCTTCAGGCAGAATTTGGTCCACGGCGCGTAGATCAGCTGAACCTGCTGCTCGGGCGACTGGGCGCCTGCCGGAGGGGCTCCGGCCGGGGGCGCCTGCGCGCTTGGAGCCGGGGCCGGGGCGGCTTTCGGAGCGGCTTTCGGCGCCGCCTTGGGAGCGGCCTTCGGCGCCGCGGGAGCGGGAGCCGGAGGCGTCTGGGCCTGAACTTCGGGAACGATCAATGCGGCTGACAATGCCGTGGCCGCCAACAGGGCGAAAACCCGCCCGCGCGGCAATGCCGGCGCGGCCAAGATACGGAAATTCATTGCGGAAAACCCTTTCTGAACGGTAGCAGCCGAAACCGCGACTTGGAAACCGCGACTTGGGCGCCGACACAAAGCCGTTTGGCGGGTGTCTCGGTGCCAAATGAGGCGGATACGTGACAGGCCGCGCGATCCTCGTCAATTGCCCGCCTTCAATACAGCGGCCGACGAAAAGATCAATGCCAACAACCATATTTGAAGCGCCACGGAGGCCCGAGGGTAACGCCTATGATAGGTTGATGCGGTGAGGTGCATCGAATCAAACCGGAAGGCCGTGTCGCGGGTTTTTGGGACTCTGCGCACCCGCTTCTGTATCGGCTGGGCATGCGGGATTTGGCTCGCGCTTGGGGCCGATCCGGGTTTGGCGGGGTCGAGCCAGATCACTTCAAGTCATGCCATCGCCATGCACGGCCAGCCGGGGCTCGCGCCCGGTTTCCACCATATGTCCTATGCCAATCCCGACGCGCCGAAGGGCGGCCGGCTGGTGCAGGGCATCCTCGGTACCTTCGACAGCCTCAACCCGCTGATCGTCAAAGGCCTCGCCGTCCAGCAGATTCGAGGTTTCGTGGTTGAGAGCCTGCTGGCGCGCGGCAATGACGAACCGTTCACGCTTTACGGCCTGCTGGCGAAAACCGTCGAGACCGACGACGCCAGAACCTATGTGACCTTTCATCTCGATCCGCATGCGCGTTTTTCCGACGGCACGGCGGTCCTCGCCGAGGATGTACTGTTTTCGTGGACTTTGCTGCGTGACAAGGGGCGTCCCAATCACCGTCTGTATTATGCCAAAGTCGCGAAGGCCGAAGCCCCCGATCCACTGACGGTGCGGTTCGATTTCGGCGGCGCCAATGACCGTGAACTGCCTTTGATCCTCGGCCTGATGCCGGTGCTGCCGAAGCATGCCGTCGACGTCGCGACCTTCGAGGAAACTTCGATGACGGCGCCGATGGGATCCGGGCCCTATCGGGTGACCGCGGTCAAACCCGGCGCCAGCGTCACGCTGACCCGCAATCCCGATTATTGGGGGCGCGATCTGCCGGTCAACCGCGGGCTATGGAATTTTGACGAAATCAGGCTCGATTTCTATCGGGAGGCCAACGGCCATTTCGAGGCCTTCAAGCGCGGCCTCTACGATTTCCGGGTCGAGAATGAGCCGTCGCGCTGGCACGATGGCTATGATTTCCCCGCCGCGAAGAGTGGCGGGTTGATCCGCAACCAGATCAAGACCGGCATGCCGCAGCCTTCGGAATTTCTGGTTTTCAA
The DNA here is from genome assembly GCA_028290765.1 of Tardiphaga sp. Next base: position 6,160 of record JAQGJF010000664.1, on the reverse strand, counting down.
CACCAGGCGCCCGGTTTTCTCCGACGTCCGGGTGCGGCAGGCGTTGACGCTGCTGTTCGATTTCGAATGGATCAACCGCAACTATTTCTTCGGCCTCTATGCCCGATCCGGCGGCTTCTTCGCCGGATCGGAACTATCGGCCTATACCCGCGCAGCGGACGACCGCGAACGCGCATTGCTGAAGCCGTTCGCAGTCCGCATGCCGCCCGACATTCTCGATGGCAGCTACCGGCTGCCGGTCAGTGACGGCTCGGGCCGCGACCGCAACGCGCTTCGCGGCGCGCTAAACCTGTTGTCGCAGGCGGGTTACGATCTGGACGGCAATGTCCTGCGCCAGCGCGATAGCAAAAGCCCCCTCACCTTCGAAGTCCTGGTGACCACCCGAGACCAGGAACGGATCGCCTTGGCGTTCGCGCGGGACCTCAAGCGCGCCGGCATCGAAATATCGGTCCGTGCGGTCGACGCGGTGCAGTTCGATCAGCGCCGCCTGAGTTTCGATTTCGACATGATCCAGAACCGCTGGGATCAATCATTGTCTCCGGGGAACGAGCAATCGTTCTATTGGGGACAACAAGCCGCCGACAATCAGGGCACCCGCAACTACATGGGCGCAAAGGATCCCGCGATTGACGCCCTGATTGCAGCCATGCTGGAGGCGCGCGATCGGGTGGATTTCGTCTCCGCGGTGCGCGCGCTCGACCGGGTCCTGATGTCCGGTTGCTATGCAATTCCGCTCTATAACGTTCAAGAGCAATGGATCGCCCGATGGAATCGGATAGAACAACCAACGGTGACAGCTTTGACCGGATACCTTCCCGAAACATGGTGGCAACGGCCCCAACCGCAGCCAGCTCAAAAGTGACCAGCTCAAAAGTGCCCCTGTGATCCAGAACAATCCCCAGCCCACGCTCGACGTTCTGTTTCGCCGTGTCCTGGCGCGTCAGCCGGATGCGCTGGCGCTGCTCGACCCCCCGGACAAGCCGCGCGTCACCGGGCAGCCGCCAAGGCGCTTGACCTACGCGCAGGCGGATCAGGCGATCTCGGCGCTGGCGGCCCATTTCATCGAAGCGGGCCTGCCGGCCAACTCCGTCATCGCGGTCCAATTGCCCAATACGGTCGAGTTCGTGCTGACAATGCTGGCCGCGCATCGCGCCGGGCTCGTGGTCGCACTGCTGCCCCAGCTCTGGCGCCAGGCCGAATTGACGGTCGCCCTCAACAGAACCGGCGCGCGGGCCGTTGTGACCACCAGCCGGATCGATGGTGTCAGCCATGCCGACCTCGCCATGAATTCAGCGGCCGAGGCGTTTTCGATTCGCCATGTCTGTGGCTTTGGCCAGGATCTGCCGGAGGGTATGGCGTCCCTCGATGCCGCGATGGCCGAAGGTTCCACCTCGCCGCGTCCTGCCACGCAGGACGCGCGCCGCGCCGCCATCATCTCGTTTGACGTCACATCGGGCGGCTTTTGCGCGGTTGCGCGGACCCATCTGAGCTTGATCGCCGGCGGCCTGGTACCGTTCCTGGAAAGTGGCTTGCCGCAGGGCGTGACGATCCTGTCGGCCCAGAGCCCGTCGTCCTTTGCCAGCATGGCATCGGCGCTGTTGCCCTGGCTGCTGAGCGGCGGCGCCCTGGTGCTGCATCATCCCTTCGACGGCGATGTGCTGCAGCGTCAGGTCAATGAGCAAAGCTGCGATGCGCTGGTCGCCCCGGCGGCGTTGGCATTGCGGCTCGCGGAAAGCGGCATGCTCGCGGAGATGCCCACGCTGCGCCATGTAATCGGGCTTTGGCGCGCGCCGGAGCAGGTTGCGTCGAGCGCGCTGTGGCCCGGCGGTCAGGCCCGGCTGACGGACGTCTATCTGTTCGGCGAAGCCGGTCTGTTCGGCGGACGGCGGGAGGATGACGGGGCGCCGCTGCCGATCTGGCCGGGGCCGCATGGCGCGCCGCGTGCGGTTGCAAGTTCTTCCATTGCGGGCGAGATTCTGCTGACCCCCAAGGGGACGCTCGGATTGCGTGGACCGATGATCCCGGTCGAGGCCTATGCGCCAGCGACGCCATCGACCCATTTGCTGGTGGCGCAGCCGCCGGTGGACTATGTCGATACCGGATATGCCGCCCGGCTCGACCGCGCCACCGGCGCCGTCTCGATCACCGCGCCGCCCTCCGGAATCATGGCGGTCGGAGGTTATCGATTTTTATCGGACGATCTGCAGGAATGGGCCAGGCGGCTCGGCCAGGGCGCGATGCTGACGGCGTTGCCGGACCGCCTCTGCGGCCACCGTCTCGCCGGACGCGCCAACAACAATGCCCGGGCCCGTGGCGCGCTGGCGGAACTCGGACTCAACCCCCTGATGGTCGAAGCGTTTCGCGATCGGGCGACGAGCAGTTAGAGCATGATCCCGAAAAGTGGGTACCGGTTTTCGGAAAAGATCATGCTCAAACAATAAGCTAGAGCGGGATGACGATTCGAAGATAAGTCATCCCGCTCTAGAACTGCTGACCTGCTTTGCCGGAAACGTGACCGGGAAAAATCGATCACTTTCATTGACGCGGCATTAAGGGCCCCTCGAATAAGGATGGAGCAGTCAACCGATTGTATCCGTCCGAGTTTGATGATGTCCCAGCAAGGCCCGATCATTATCGTTTCGTCTGGCGAGAAGCTGTCCTTTGCGACAGCGTTGGCCGAGACCAAGATGTTTCCGCTGATCGACGCGATCTGGCCCGAAGCTTCGCAGGCCGTCGAACGGCTGCAGCCCGCGGCCGTGCTGGTGTCGGCGTCGGAGGACACCGACGCCTGGCTGCAAAAACTCGCGGAACAAGTGGCGGCGCTGCGGCCTTATGTTCCGCTGCTCGTGATCGATCCAAAACTGCCGTTGCCTGCAAACGGGATTCCATTTTCGCAAACCGGCGGCATCGAGCGTTTGAGCGCACGGCTGCGCGCCGCTCTTCGCGTCAGGAGCCTGCACGCCACCGTGCTGCGCCGCCTCGTCGATGACCCGGCGATGCGCGTGCCGGAGTCGGAAACCGATCCCACCACCGACGCGACGGTGCTGCTGATCGGTCGCGGCGCGGCCTATCCCGCGCTGTCCGTGGCGCTCGGCGAACAATTGGGCGTGGTGGGCGCGCTCAGCATCGAGGCCGCCGCCAAACACCTCAACGCGCGCGACCTCGATGGCATCGTGCTCGGTGAGGGTTTCAGCCCCCGCGTCGTCGACGCCTTCCTCACCGTGCTGGCCGAGGATGCGCGCTTTCGCCATCTACCGGTCGTTGTGACTGTCCCCGGCATGACCCCTGCCTACGATCTGGCCAATCTCGAAATGACCTCCGGCGATCCCGCCCGCGTCGCCGCCGATGCCTTGCCCCTGATCCGGCAGCACGCCTTCGAGGCGCGCTTGCGCCGAACCCTCACCTCGATCGAATCCGACGGGCTGCTGGATCCGCGGACCGGCCTGTTGACCCCCGCGGCCTTCGATCGCGACTTTGCCACCGCGGTCTATCAGACGGCCTCGCGCGGCGGCGGATTGTCGATGGCGCGCTTCTCGTTCGATCGGGTAACCGAGCGCGTCCGGCTCGATGCGGCGCGCATCCTCAGCCGGTTGATGCGCCGGATGGATTACGCGACGCTCCACGACGACGGATCCCTGCTCGTGGTGTTCGCCGAGACCGAGCTGCGCGAAGCGCAGCTGATCGCCAAACGCCTTTCGAGCGTGATGAAACACACCCTGCATGGCCCAAAGCGGGATTCGCGCATCGAACCGAACGTCACTCTGACGACGCTGAAGCCTTCGGATTCAGCGCGATCGATCCTGGCACGGCTCACCGAGCAGGACGCGCGTCGCGCCGCATCGTAAGCTCCCGTCCAGTGCCTACGCCGCCTTGCGATCCTCGGCGAGATTGGCCAGTTGCCGCATGATTTCGGTGGTGCCCATCAGGCGCTCTTCCGGCGTCTCCCAGTCCTGCAGGAACACCACCTTCATATCCGGACGGACCTTGGCGGCCTGGCCGTGCTGGCGGATGAAGTAGACCAGCCGGTCCGGTTGGGCGAATTTGTTGTCGCGGAAGCTGATGACGGCGCCCTTCGGCCCGGCATCGACCTTCTCGATATTGGCGCGCCGGCAATAGGCCTTGATCGCCGCGATCTTGAACAGATAACGCACTTCGTCCGGCAGCACGCCGAAACGGTCACGCAGTTCGGCGGCGAAGTTGTCGATCTCGTCGTCGGTATCGAGATCAGCCAGCCGCCGGTACAGCGACAGCCGCACCGACAGGTCGCCGACATAGTCTTCCGGAATCAATACCGGCATGCCGATGGTGATCTGCGGCGACCAGCGATCGGCGGCCGGTTCGGCCACGCCGGCCTTGAGGTTGAGGATCGCCTCCTCCAGCATCGACTGGTACAGCTCGAAACCGACTTCCTTGATGTGGCCGGACTGTTCTTCGCCGAGCAGATTGCCGGCGCCACGGATATCCAGATCGTGGGACGCCAGCTGGAAGCCGGCGCCGAGTGTTTCCAGCGATTGCAGCACTTTCAACCGCCGCTCGGCATGCGCGGTGATTTTCTGCTGCGCCGGCAGCGTGAACAGCGCATAGGCGCGCAGTTTCGAGCGGCCGACGCGGCCGCGCAGCTGATACAGCTGCGCCAGCCCGAACATGTCGGCGCGATGCACGATCAGCGTGTTGGCGGTCGGAATATCGAGGCCGGACTCGATGATCGTGGTCGACAGCAGGATATCGTATTTGCCGTCATAGAACGCCGACATGATGTCTGCCATCACGGTCGGCGGCATCTGGCCATGGGCAACCGCGACCTTCATCTCCGGCACGTGCGTGTCGAGAAAGTCCTTCACCTCGGCGAGGTCGTCGATCCGCGGCACGACGTAAAACGCCTGGCCGCCGCGATAACGCTCGCGCAGCAGCGCCTCGCGGATCATCAGGGGGTCGTGCGGCGCCACGAAGGTGCGCACCGCGAGCCGGTCGATCGGCGGCGATGCGATGATCGACAGGTCGCGGACGCCGGTCAGCGCCAGTTGCAGGGTGCGCGGGATCGGCGTGGCGCTCAGCGTCAGCACATGCACATTGGCGCGCAGCTGCTTCAGCCGTTCCTTGTGGCTGACCCCGAAATGCTGCTCCTCGTCGACGATCAGGAGGCCGAGGTCGCGGAATTTGATCGACTTGCCGAGCAGCGCATGGGTGCCGACCACGATGTCGATACCGCCTTCGGCGAGACCCTTCTTGACCTGCGTCAGTTCCTTGGTCGACACCAGCCGCGAGGCCTGCGCGACGTTGACCGGGAAGCCGCGGAACCGTTCGGCAAAATTCTTGGCGTGCTGCCGCGCCAGAAGCGTGGTCGGCACCACCACCGCGACCTGCTTGCCGTCGAGCGCGACCGCAAAGGTGGCGCGCAACGCCACCTCGGTCTTGCCGAAGCCGACGTCGCCGCAGATCAGGCGGTCCATCGGCAGGCCGCTTTCGAGGTCTTTCAGCGAGGCATTGATGGCGCCGAGCTGGTCTTCGGTTTCCTCGTAGGGGAAGCGGGCGCAGAACTCGTCATAGAGATGCGGTTGCACGGGGAATTTCGGCGCTTCGTGCAGATGCCGCGCGGCGGCGATCTTGATCAATTCGCCGGCGATTTCACGGATCCGGTTTTTCAGCTTGGCCTTGCGCGCCTGCCAGCCGCCACCGCCCAGCCTGTCGAGCTCGACATTGGTCTGGTCGGAGCCGTAGCGCGATAACAGTTCGATGTTTTCGACCGGGAGAAACAGTTTCGTCTCGCCGGCATAACGCAGTTCAAGGCAGTCATGCGGCGCGCCGCCGACATCGAGGGTCTGCAGGCCGACGAAGCGGCCGATACCGTGCTCGACATGGACCACGATGTCGCTGGCGGCGAGGCTCGTCACCTCCGAGATGAAATTGTCGAGCTTGCGGCTGGCCTTCCGCGGCCGCACCAGGCGGTCGCCGAGAATATCCTGCTCGCTGATCACGGCGACATTCTCGGTCTCGAAGCCGGATTCCATGCCCACCACGGCCAGCATGGTCTCGTTGCGCGGCGTCGCCTGCACCGTCCGCCAGCTGTTGACGCTGGTGAGATTGAGCAGCTTGTGATCCTTCAGCATGCTGGCCATGCGGTCGCGCGAGCCTTCGCTCCACAGCGCCACCACCACCTTCT
>JAQGJF010000663.1 GCA_028290765.1 Tardiphaga sp. | reverse complement strand
GATCTCCGCATCGCGTTCCGACAGCATGGCGTTGCAGATCAGGTCGTCGAACGTGCCGTTGAAATTGCCGCGGCGGTAGAGCAGCGAGTCCGTCTTGCCGATCACCCGCGCCAGATCCTTGGCGAACGGCGCCCTCATTTTTTCGACCAGCGCGGTCATTGCCGGATCGGGTTTGATCGCATCGGAAAACACCGGCATCAGCTTGTAGCGGACGCCGGCGACTTTCTTGTTCTTCACCTCGATATCGAGGCGCGAGACGAATTTGCCGTGCGAGCCGGCGGCGACCAGCACGGTATCGCCGACGCGCACCAGCCCCGGCATCGCGTCATGGGTGTGCGCGGTGAGGATGACGTCGAGGCCCTTGACCCGGCCGGCCAGCTTGCGATCGACGTCGAACCCGTTATGCGACAGCAGCACCACGATGTCGGCGCCGGCGGCGCGCGATTCATCGACCTGCTTTTGCAGGTCGTCTTCGCGAATGCCGAATTCCCAGTTCGGAAACATCCAGCGCGGATTGGCCACCGCCGTTCGCGGCAGCGCCTGGCCGATCACGGCGATCTGCGCGCCGCCGCGCTCGAAAACCTTGCGGCCTTCGAACACCGGCTCCTGCCATTCCTTGTCGCGGATGTTCTGCGCCAGAAAGGCGAAGGTGGCCTTGTCGGCGACCTGTTTGACCCGCTCGGCGCCATAGGTGAATTCCCAATGGCCGACCATGGCGTCGACCTTCAGCGCCGACAGGACATCGACCATGTCCTGGGCTTTGGTCTGCAGCGAGGTCCAGGAGCCCTGCCAGCTGTCGCCGCCATCGAGCAGCAGCACCTTGTCCTCGCCACGCTCGGCGCGCACGTCCTTGATCAGCGCCGCGATGCGGTCCATGCCGCCCATCCGCCCGTAATTGCGGGCCAGCGCCACGAAATCGTCTGAAGTCAGCGCGAACGCGTCCGCCGAGCCGGCGGCGACGTTGAAATATTTGCGGAACGCGGTGTCGGTGAGATGCGGCGGAACGCCCTTGTCTTCGCCGACGCCGAGATTGATCGACGGCTCGCGGAAATACAGCGGCATCAATTGCGCATGGCTGTCGGCGACATAGAGGATGGTGACGGTGCCGAGCGGATCGAAGCGCGTGATATCGGCCTGCGTGAGGCGCTGCTGCGCGGCCACCCGACCGAGCGGGCCGAGCCCGGCCCCGATCGTCAGCGCCGACGCGGCCGCGGTCGCCTGCAGGAATTCGCGTCGCGAGATCATTGGTCTACCTTCAGGCAAAATCCTCATCCTGAGGAGCGGCCTCTTGGCCGCGTCTCGAAGGATGGCCGCGAGTCTGCGCTTCGGAGCCATCCTTCGAGACGCCGCGCGAAGAGCGCGGCTCCTCAGGATGAGGGCAGCAGTTCGTCCTACGCCACCGTCAGCTTGTTCGTTGTCACGTAATCCGAACCGTCGTCGTCCTTCCAGGTGAAGGTGAACTCGCCGCTCTCGGCGGCCTTGTAGAAAAACGACTGATAGGGATTGGCGGATACAGCCGGATGCCAGTCGGCCTCGAACACGGTCTTGCCGTTGAAGGCGGCGGTGAATTTGTTGATGATCTTGCGCGGCACGGTGGCGCCGGAGGCGTCCTTGCGCTGGCCGTTTTCCATCTCATGCGAGATCAGGGTCTTGATCTCGATCATCTCGCCGGCCTTGGCCTGGGCGGGAACGCGGACCCGCGGGGTTGGTTTGGTCGCCATCTGAAAATTCCTTGCCTGAATGTGGTCTATTGTTTGAGCATGATCTTTTCGGAAAACCGGTGTCCACTTTTCCGGATCATGCTCTAGCCGCCGCAGCCGCCGATGGTGACCTTCACATTGCTCTTCGCCATGTAGAGTTTGCCGTCACTCATCTCGGCGATGCAGACGATGTTCTGGGTCTGCGCCAGCCGCATCCGCGTCGAGGCTGCCGCCTTGCCGCAGGCCGGCGTGAAGCGGTAGGAGACGACGCCGGGCTGCGGATTGCCGTCGGCGAACACATGCACCGTCTTGACGTAGTCGGCGTCGGTCATCGGGCTTTCGACCTCGACATTGACCGGCACCACAAGGCCGTTCTCGGCGATCTCCGGCACATCGAGCTTGATCTTGCTGCTGTCGAATTTCTTGTCGCCGTACAGTTTCTTGATCTCGGCGGCGACGCTCGCCTCGTCCGCCACAGCCATTCGCGGCGCCAGAAACGCGGCCAGCGCGGCGATGCCGCCCAGCGCCAGCGCCTCGCGCCGGGTCGTTTCAACCGAATTGCGATTCATCCACATCTCCTCCGAAGGGAGTTCTTTATGCCATCCCTTGCCGATAGTATCGCTTGACGATGCCAAGTCTGATCTACCATGATCTTGGACATATCATTATATTGTTTTTCTTGAATGTAAAGACCGGTATTCTGGTCCGGATAAAAATACCCACTTCGGGTGAGGGAGACGGATAAAAATGACCCGGAACCGGTGGAAAATCGCCTTTGTGCTGTTCTGCGCGCTGAGCACGACGGCGTTCGCCCAGGACGCCTCCGAGAAGGAAATCGAGCGCTACCGCGCCATGATCTCCGACCCGATGTCCAATCCGGGCTTTCTCGCGGTCGATCGCGGCGAAGTTCTGTGGTCCGAAAAACGCGGCGCTAAAAATGTCTCGCTCGAGGGCTGCGACCTCGGCCTCGGCGCCGGCAAGCTCGAGGGCGCCTACGCCAAACTGCCGCGCTATTTCGCCGATGCAGACCGCGTCATGGATCTGGAGCAGCGGCTATTGTGGTGCATGCAGAACGTTCAGGGGCTCGACACCAAGGACGTCGTCGCCCGGCGGTTTTCCGGACCCGGCCGCGCCTCCGACATGGAAGACCTGGTCGCGTTCATCGCCAATAAATCCAACGGCATGAAAATCGAGGTCCAGCTCGGCCATCCGAAAGAGCAGGAAATGGCCGCCGTCGGTGAAGCGTTGTTCTACCGGCGCGGCGGGGTGATGGATTTTGCCTGCGCCACTTGTCACGGCGAAGCAGGCAAGCGGATCCGGCTGCAGGCACTGCCCGACCTCGCAAAACCCGGCAAGGACGCGCAGGAGACGATGGCCGCCTGGCCGACCTATCGCGTGTCACAGGGCGCGCTGCGCACCATGCAGCATCGGCTGTGGGATTGTTTTCGTCAGCAACGCTGGCCGGTGCCGGAATATGGCTCCGACGTCATCACGGCGCTGACGGTTTTTCTCAACAAACAGGCCAACGGCGGTGAACTCGCCGTGCCGTCGATCAAGCGTTGAGGAGCGCGTCATGAAAAACATTTTCAGAATTGCCGCGCTGATCCTCGTTACCGCCCTGCCCTGCGCCGCATCGGCGCAGACCGCATCAAAATCCGCGGACCCCGCCAAGGTCGAGGCCTATCTGAAAGCGACGTTCGGCAAGGCGCCGCCGGAATGGCAGGCGCGGATCGAGCCCGACGAGACGCTGAAGATCTGCAACGACACCCGCAACAACGCGCCTTCGGGCGAAGCCGACAAGATCGTCGCCCGCGAACTGGCAAAGGTGGTGTATCCGGCCGACGGCAAGATGCTGGGCGACTGGAAAGAAGGCGCCAAGATCGCCAACAACGGCCGTGGCGGGCAGTTCTCGGATGACGCCAGCACCGTCGCCGGCGGCAATTGCTACGCCTGCCATCAGATGGAAAAGAAGGAGCTCAGCTACGGCACGCTCGGCCCGAGCCTCACCGCCTATGGCAAGGATCGCAATTTTTCGCCCGACGCCGTCAAGGCCGCCTTCACCAAGATCTATGATTCCCAGGCTGTGTTCGCCTGCTCCAACATGCCGCGCTTCGGCGCCAACAAAGTTTTATCGGAAAAGCAGATCACCGATCTGGTGGCGTTCCTGCTGGATCCGGAGTCGCCGGTCAACAAATGAGCCTGGCGCCCTTGTGGAAGAGTTTCTGTGTTGGGCCCGCCAATGCATGATATGGAGTGGACATGTCGGTGAAACCTTTTCGAACCCGGTTCTTGCTGGCGCTGGCGGCGTTGACCGTCGGCTTTCTGGCTGGCGCCGTCGCGCAGGCCTCCGAAGTCGTGATGTTCGAACAGGGCGGCTGCGTCTATTGCGCGCGCTGGAATCGCGACGTCGCGCCGGTCTATGACAAAACCGCCGAAGCCAAGGTGCTACCGCTGCGCCGGATCGATATCGGCCAGCAGGGTAATGCCGGCGTCACCCTCGCCTCGCCGGTCCGTTACACGCCGACTTTCGTGGTGGTGGACAACGGCAAGGAGATCGGACGCATCACCGGCTATATCAGCGACGACAGTTTTTGGGGACTGCTGGACTCGCTCGCCGCTAAACTCGAAACGCCGCTGCAACCCAAAAGCTGACCGCCATGAATTCGATCCTGCCCTCCGACCTGGAAACCGAGCTTCGCGACGGCGCGGAATACTCGCCCGAGCTCGATCAATTGATGCGCAAAGCGCGCAAGGCCAGCAATTTCCTCAAAGCCCTGTCGCACGAAAACCGCCTGCTGCTGCTGTGCCTGCTCGCCGAACGCGAACGATCGGTGACCGAGCTCGAGAACATTCTCTCGCTGCGGCAGTCGGCGGTTTCGCAGCAATTGGCGCGGCTGCGTTACGACGGCATGGTCGATACCAGGCGCGACGGCAAGACCATCTATTACAGCCTCGCCAACGAGGACGTCCGCCGGGTGATTTCGGTGGTGTACGACATCTTCTGCGCGCCGCCCGAAAAGAAATAAGTCTGCCGCACGGCGGACGACGCCGGAGCGGCCCGTAAGGCCGGCTTCGCGCGAGAGAGGAAACCATGCAGGGCCTGTCTGCCTGGATGCCGGCTGTGTGCGGCTTCGCCATCGGCGCCGCCGCCGGCTTCGCCGTGCGTCGGGCGCGGCTGTGCTCATTCGGTGCGATCGAGGATGCGCTGATCGGCGGTGACAGCCGCCGGCTCCGGGTTTTCGCGCTGGCGCTCGGCATCGCCATTCTCGGCACGCAGGCGCTGATCATCGGCGGCTTCCTCCACCCCGACCAGACCAGCTACGCCTCGGCGGCGCTGCCGGTGGTTTCGATCCTGATCGGCAGCGTGATGTTCGGGATCGGCATGGCGCTGGTCGGCACCTGCGGGTTCGGCTCGCTGGTCCGGCTTGGCGCCGGCGACCTGCGCAGCCTGGTCGTCGTGCTGGTGCTGGGTGCTGCCGCCTATGCGACGCTGCGCGGCATCTTTTCCGACTTTCGCATCGGGGTGCTGGAGCGCGTGTCGATCACGATGCCGGACGGCATCGGCTCGGATCTCGCATCGCTCTCGTCCCATGCCATCGGCCTCGACGTCCGTGCCGCACTCGCCGCGGTGGCCGGCACGGGCCTATGCTGGCTGGCGCTCGGAGATCGGCGGCTGCGGCGCGCGCCGCGATTGCTGTCGGCGGGAATCATGCTCGGCCTCGCCGTCATTGCGGGCTGGGCGGTGACGATCTATCTCAGCGACGATTTCGTCGCGCCGGTGCGACCGCAAAGCCTGACGTTCGTCTCCACGATCGGAAAAGCGTTTTTCGCAGGCCTGCTGAATGTCGCCAACTTTGCGGATTTCGGTGTCGGCAGCGTCTTCGGCGTGATGGCGGGGTCGTGCCTCGCCGCAACGCACGCCGCTGAACTGCGATGGGAAGCCTTCGACGACGACCATGAGATGCGCCGCCACCTCTCCGGCGCGGCCTTGATGGGTGTCGGCGGCATTCTGGCCGGCGGCTGCACCATCGGCCAGGGCCTTACCGCCGGCTCGATGCTGGCGCTGTCGTGGCCGTTCGCGGTCGGCGGCATGGTGCTCGGCGCGCGGCTGGGGATCGCCATCCTGGTCGACGGCTCGCCGCGCGACATCATCGCGCGCGGCTGGAACAACCTCGTAAGCAGATACCGGCCGTCGAAATAGCGGCCGGTCAGGGCCGCAGATACTGCCAGCCCTGTTCCTGCAGTTCGACCAGCCGCACCGCACCCGAAGGCACCAGCTCGGACTCGGAGATAATGCTGATGGCCTTGCCTTCGCGCTTCTCCATGCCCTGCTTGGTATTGTTGCAGGCGGAGAATTTGATCGTGGAGGGAAAGGAGGTGTCGACGGCCTGCTTGATCCTGTCCTTTACCGGCGAGGTATCGGCCCGCAGCATGTGCAATCCCGGACCATAGGCAACGATTTCGATCTGAGCCGTCTCACCCCTGGATTTGTACTGCTCCATGATGTTGTTGGCGTTGTTCAGAACCAGATTCATGACCTCCGGATCGTTCTGATCGATCTGAATCGAAACCCGATGTTCCTTGGAATCGAGTGCAAAAGCTGGGGCGGACGTCAAGGCCAGCACCAGCGTCGCGACAATCGCATTGCACCATGAGCGCATCTAAAACTCTCCTTCAGGGACGAACCGCTGTATAGCGGCTCGCGCTCAGGCTTAGCAATTGTCACGCGTGGCCATCGCAACGATGGCAGGAGATTCTATCGCGCGGCCAGCGCGGGAATGCGGACCACGCCGCGAATGCCGGCGGCGGCGCCCGCCACGATGCCAATCGCCGCGATGAGTGACGGCATGGCCAGGGTCGAAAGCCCGGTCAGTCCCTGCCCGATCGAACAGCCATAGGCCATCGCGCCGCCGATCCCCATCAATGCCGCGCCGGAAATCGAGCGCAGCATGTGGTTGGCGGAATTGTAGCCCTCGAGATGAAAGCGCCCGGTCAACACCGCCGTGAGCACGCTGCCGGTGAGTACGCCGCTCACCACCGCGATGCCGAAGTTCAGCGTCAGTCCGGTCGAGAGCATGGCGTATTGCAGCGTGTCGGCGACCGGCGAGACGAAGGTCAGCGAACTCACCGGAATCGGATTGAATTCGTCGGCGCCGAGCCAGCCGGTGGTGAGCCAGCCCGCGGTCACCAGCAGCCCCACCGCCAACCCGGCGGCGATCTGCCCGTAAGACTGCCGGAACCGGCGATCCGAAAACGCGAAAATCAACAGCGCTCCGCCGGCGATCAACGTCACCGCGATGCGCGCGACGCTCGCACTCAAGCCCAGCATCGACAGCAGCGCCGGTGCGGATACGGCGGCGGGCGTCATCCGGGTCGATTGCAGCATGGCGAGGCGCGCC
>JAQGJF010000662.1 GCA_028290765.1 Tardiphaga sp. | reverse complement strand
CCAACGATCTCGCCTTCATCAAACTCGCATCGATCCGAATTTGGCTACGCTCTAACGAGTTCGCGCCTGCATCAGTTGAATTGGCAGCCCGGTCCCGCATACATCAGCTGTTCGGCCCCGGAATATTCTCGCGAAAAATGATCTCGCTGCGCGGCGCCTCGGCGCCGTGCCAGGCCTCCCTGCCCGCGCGCAGATTGTCGAAGATGGCGACGCAGCTCATCAGCGCATTCTGCGGGTTTTGCGTGATCACGGCGTCCATGGTGCCGTCGATCAGAAGGCTGCGCGTATCCGGCGTCAGGCCGTGGCCGACGAACACGATGTCGCGTTCGCGGCCCATTTCCTTCAAGGCGCGCGCGACGCCGTCGGCGCCGCCGCCGATATTGTAGATTCCCGCCAGATCCGGATGCTGGCCCAGCAGCATGCGGGTCTGCCGGTAATTCCGCTCGGCGTCGTCGCGGCCTTCACGCAGGCCGACGACCTTGATGGCGGGAAACAGCTCCTCGAACAGATGCAGGAAACCCATCTCGCGCTCTTCATGGGCGCGATAGCTCAGGCTGCCGGCGATCATCGCGACCTTCGCCGGCCGCGGTCCGATGAATCGCGCAATCAGATAACCGGCGGTCCGGCCGGCGGAGCGATTGTCCAGCCCGACATAGGCGGCGCGGCGGGCGTTGAGAATGTCGGAGATCAGCGTCACCGTCGGCACGCCGCGTTCGGCCAGCAGGTTGACCGTCTCCCGGACCGCCGGATGCTCGAGCGCCATGAAGGCGACGCCGTCGACCTTGTCGCGGCAATCCCACAGCCGCCGGGCGAGCAGTTCGGGATTGAAGCTCTTGATGGTTTCGACCCGGCAGCGGACGTTGAAAGGCGTCAGCCTGGTTTCCGAATGCGCAATCAACTGCCCCAGCATGGTCAGGAAGCGATTGGTCCCGTCCGGCAGCAAGAACAACAGCCGCATCGGCTTCGGCGTCATCGCCGCCTGCAGATCCTCGGCCGGCATGTAGTCCAGTTCGGTGGCGGCTTTCAGCACGCGCTGCACGGTGATGGCGCGAACGCCGGGACGGCGATTGAGCACGCGGTCGACCGTCGCCGTCGACACCCCGGCCAGGCGGGCCACATCGACGATCCGGCTCAAGCCTGTCGCTACACGCGTATCCATGGACCCAATCCCGGCATCGAATAACATCAAAAACCATCATCTTTAGCGTTTGACACGTGGCATACTGCCCGTAGTTTGCAGATCAGTCACCAATTCATCGATCAAATAACATCAAAAAACACCGGAGGAAACCATGCTGTCGCGCCGCCGTGCCCTGCAAGCCCTGTCCGCCCTTCCCGCCGCCGGCTTTGTCGGAGCCATGCCGCGGATCGCCCGGGCCGCCGAGTTCTCGCTGAAATACGGCAACAACCTGCCGCTGACGCATCCGCTCAACATCCGCGCGCAGGAAGCCGCCGATCGCATCGCCAGGGAAACCGGTGGCCGCGTCGAGATCACGATCTTCCCGAACAACCAGCTCGGCGGCGACACCGATATGCTGGCGCAGGTGCGCAACGGCGGCATCACCTTCTTCACGCCCTCGGCCCTGGTCGCCGCGACCCTGGTGCCGGTGGCCGCGATCAATGCCGTCGGCTTTGCCTTCGCCGATTACGATCAGGTCTGGAAAGCCATGGACGGCAAGCTCGGCGCCCATGTCCGGGCGGCTCTTTCAAAGGTCGGCCTCTACACGTTCGAGAAGATCTGGGACAACGGCTTCCGCCAGATCACCAGCGGCAACAAGCCGATCGAGAGCGCCAAGGACATGGACGGGCTGAAGATCCGCGTGCCGGTCTCTCCGCTCAGCATCTCGATGTTCAAGGCGCTGTCGGCCTCGCCGGCCAGCCTGCAGTTCAGCGAAGTCTATTCGTCGCTGCAGACCCGCATCGTCGACGCGCAGGAAAATCCGCTGCCGATCATCCAGGTCGCCAAACTCTATGAGGTGCAGAAATACTGCGCGCTGAGCAATCACATCTGGGACGGATTCTGGTTCATCGCCAATCGTCGGGTGTGGGAATCGCTGCCCGCCGACATCCAGACCATCGTCGCCAACGCCATCAACGACGCCGGGCTGAAGCAGCGCGACGACATCAAGGCCTTCAACGAAACCGTCCAGGCCGATCTGGCGGCCAAGGGCCTGACCTTCACCAAACCGGCGCCCGATACGTTCCGCGCCAAGCTGCGCGATGCCGGATTCTACGGCGAATGGAAGACGCGTTTCGGCGACGAGGCCTGGGGCCTGCTCGAAAGCGCCGTCGGCAAGCTGGCCTGAGTGCGATCATGATGGTCGTGGAGGAACCGATGGCCGACTATGTGGTGGCCGGCTTTGGCCCCGCCGCCGGGGTTTCGTCGCCGGGGCTCGCGGCCAGCCTCGGCGCAATCGACCGATGGCTTGGCGCGGCGGTCGAAACCGTGGCCGCCGGGCTCGTGCTCTTGGAAATCATGATCCTGCTCGCCGGCGTCACGTCGCGCTATGTGTTCCATAACCCGCTGATCTGGTCCGACGAACTGGCGTCGATCCTGTTCCTCTGGCTCTCGATGCTGGGCGCCGTCATCGCGTTGCGCCGCGGCGAGCACATGCGGATGACCGGGCTCGTGACCTACGCCGGCCCGCAATTGCGCGCGTTTCTGGAGACGATGGCGGTGGTGGCACCGCTTGCTTTGCTGCTGCTGATCCTGCATCCGGCGTTCGACTATGCCAGCGAGGAGCGCTTCATCGTCACCCCCGCGCTCGAGATCAGCAACGCCTGGCGCGCCGCGGCGATCCCGGTCGGCATCACGCTGATGGCAATCACCGCCGCGATCCGGCTGATGCAACGCCATTGCTGGACGCTGGTCGCGGCGGCCCTGGTCACCACGGCGATCCTGATCGCGCTGTTCTGGCTCGCCGGGCCGGACCTCAAGCCGCTGGGGCGCTTCAACCTGATCATCTTCTTCGTCGGTGTGGTGGCGGCCAATGTCTTCGCCGGCGTGCCGATCGCGTTTTCCTTTGCGCTGGCCACCTTCGGCTATCTGGCGCTGACCACCACGACGCCGATGATGGTGATGATCGGTCGTCTCGATGAAGGCATGTCGCATCTAATCCTGCTGGCGGTGCCGCTGTTCATCTTTCTCGGCGCCCTGATCGAGATGACCGGAATGGCGCGCGCCATGATCCAGTTCCTGGCCAGCCTGCTCGGCCATGTCAGGGGCGGACTGTCCTATGTCCTGATCGGCGCGATGTATCTGGTTTCCGGCATCTCCGGCTCGAAGATCGCCGACATGGCGGCGATTGCACCGGTGCTGTTTCCGGAAATGCAGCGTCGCGGCGCCAAGCCCGGCGATCTGGTGGCGTTGCTGGCCGCGACCGGCGCACAGACCGAAACCATTCCGCCCAGCATCGTGCTGATCACCATCGGTTCGGTGACCGGCATCTCGATCGCGGCGCTGTTCACCGGCGGCCTGCTGCCGGCCATGGTGCTCGGCGCGGCGCTCTGCGTCGTGGTCTGGCGGCGCTACCGGCATGAGGATCTGAGCCATGTGCAACGCATGCCGAAGCGCGAGATCGCAAAACTGGCGTTGATCGCCCTGCCCGCCATCCTGCTGCCCTTCGTTATTCGCACCGCCGTGGTCGAAGGTGTCGCCACTGCCACCGAAGTGTCCACCATCGGCATCGTCTATGCCGTGCTGATGGGCCTTCTGGTCTATCGCCAGTTTCCCTGGCGCCGGTTGAAACCGATGCTGGTCGAGACCGCCTCTTTGACGGGTGCGATCATCTTCATCATCGGCTGCGCCACCGCCATGGCCTGGGGACTGACGCAGTCCGGCTTCTCGCAGCAATTAGCGCGCGCGATGGCCGGCATTCCCGGCGGCGCCTATGGCTTCATTGCGATCTCGATCCCGGCCTTCGTGATCCTCGGCAGCGTGCTCGAGGGCATTCCCGCGATCGTGCTGTTCGGCCCGTTGCTGTTTCCGATCGCGCGACAGGCCGGCGTGCACGAGGTGCATTATGCCATGGTGGTGATCCTGGCGATGGGCATCGGCCTGTTCTCGCCGCCGTTCGGCGTCGGCTATTACGGCGCCTGCGCCATCAGCAAGATCTCGCCCGACGAAGGTCTCAAGCAGATCTGGGGTTACATCGCCGCTTTGTTGTTCGGCCTCGCGGTCGTGGCGGCCGTGCCCTGGCTTTCAACGGGCTTCCTCAAATTCTAGACCCGCTCACCACATCAGGAATTGCATCATGAGCCGCTTTTTCGGCGAAATTCGTCAGGCCGGTTATGTCGTCAACGACATCGAGCAGGCCATGGACTATTGGAGCCGCGAGCTCGGCATCGGACCGTGGTTCTATAATCCGAAAGTGCCGATCGTAAACTACCGTTACCGTGGCGAGAGCCATGAGCCGCACAATTCGGTGGCGCTGGCCAACTCAGGCCCGCTGCAGATGGAGCTGATCCAGACCCGCAACGACGCGCCGTCGATGTACCGCG
>JAQGJF010000638.1 GCA_028290765.1 Tardiphaga sp. | reverse complement strand
CGCCCTTAATCGTTTCTACGCTGTTCCACGACCAAAGGTAGCGAACCTATCTTCCGCAGCTTACCTGGTGTCGGTGGGCATGCCGGCGGCGACCCACGCCTGTGTCTCGTCCAACGCACGTGCGAAGCGCGCAACGACCTCGTCCACCTGGGCTTCCGTGATGATGAGCGGCGGACAGAATGCGATGTTATCCTGGATCGAGCGGACAATAAGTCCGTGCTCCTGCGCCTTTTCGAAAAGATAGAGACCAGCCCTGCCGGGGGGATCGAACTTTGTCTTGCTGGCCTTGTCGGCGACCAGTTCCACCGCTGCGATGAGGCCGACACCGCGCACTTCGCCGACCAGCGGGTGATCGGCAAATTCGCGCAGCCTCGCCTGCAGATGGGCTCCGACCTTGGCAGCGTTGCCGACCAGGTTGCGCTCTTCGATGATGGCGAGATTCTCCAGTCCCACGGCCGTCGCCACCGGATGGCCGCTGCCGGTGAAGCCATGGCCAAACGTGCCGAGCCGTTCGCTCTGGTCGGCGACTCCCTGATAGATGGCGTCGCTGATGAGGACCGCCGCCAAAGGCTGGTAGGACGAGGTGATCTGTTTCGAGACGACCAGGATGTCGGGGCGGATACCGAAATGCTCGCAGGCGAACAGCGTGCCGACACGGCCAAAGCCGCAAATCACCTCGTCCGCCACCACGAGGATGTCGTAGCGACGGCAAACCGCCTGCACCTTCTCCCAATACGTCCGGGGCGGCACCAGCACGCCACCAGCGCCCATGACCGGCTCGCCGATGAAGGCTGCCACCGTTTCCGGGCCTTCCGCCAGGATCGTCGCTTCCAGTTCGGCGGCGAGACGATCGGCAAAGGCCTCTTCGGTTTCGCCCTCCACCGCAAACCGATAATGGTGCGGACAGGTGACGTGTGTAACGAAGGGCAGCGGCAGATCGAATCCGCGCTGGTTCACCTGAAGACCGGTCAGGCTGCCCGCAGCCACCGTGATGCCATGATAGCCGCCATTGCGGGCGATGAATTTCTTCTTTCGTTCGCGTCCGATCGCGTTGTTGTAATACCAGACGAACTTGATCACCGTGTCATTGGCTTCAGACCCGGAATTGGTGAAGAACACGTGGTCGAGCCCGGCCGGCGACATCTTCACCAGTTTCTCGGCCAGTTCGATCGAAGGCTCGTGCGATTTGTGGGAGAAGGTGTGGTAGTAGGGAAGCTTGGCCATCTGCCGTGCCGCCGCTTCGACCAACCGGCTCTCGCCGAAGCCGACGGCAACGCTCCACAATCCCGCCAGCGCCTCGATATACTCGCGGCCCTGGTCGTCATAGACATGGATGCCGGAGCCGCGATCGATCACGACCGGTCCCGTACGTTCGTGCTTGCGCGCATTGGTGTAGGGGTGAATCTGGTAGGCGATATCGCGTGCATGCAGAGAGTTGGGCAGGACGTTCATGGCTTTGACTTTCATAGAAACGTGAAGGCGGAGCGGCAGATCGGTCGGGGGCCGCCGATCGGCCGATGCTATTTGGCAGCGTAGACCGTGCGGGCCTGCTCCGGGGTGATGAAGCCATCGAGCAGGTCTTCCTTCACCAAAGCGGGATCGCGGTTTTCGGGCGGCCCCCAGCCTCCACCGGCCGGCGAGGTGATCTTGATCCTGTCGCCGGGCCGAATCGGCACGTTGGCGAATTTGCTCGGAGAGACCTTATTGAAAGCCTGGGTGATTGTCAGCCATTGGTCGCTGCCCGCGCGCTCAATGAAGAGTTCGGCCCGCCCGCCTTCATGGCCGCCATGAATGCCCCATGGGCTGACCTTCTGGCGATCGCTCATGTAGGAGAAGGTCATCTCGGTATCGGTGCAGCGCACGGTCTTGGAAAGCGAGAGCCCGCCGCGATGGAACCCGGGACCTCCCGACCCGTCGACCAGCTTGAATTCCTCGACATGCCAGGGAAAGCGATACTCGAAGACCTCGACGGGAATATGCGGACAATTGCCGTTGATGCCGCCGACGGCGTCGTTGCCGTCGGCAAAGCTGCGGCCTCCCCAGCCCACCGGGGTGAGATCGTAACAGCAGAAAAACTCGCCCGTTGCGTTGTCGGTGCCGCCGAACAGGAAATTGCTGTGGCTGGCGCCGTCGGTGGCGGCGGAGCGTTGCTTCAGGCCTGGCGCCAGCGCGCCCATCACGACATTGGCGATACGGCAATGGGTTTCGGTGTTGCCGCCCACCGAGGGACCGGGAAAGTTGACGTTCACCACCGTTCCGGGCTCGGCGAGCACACGGATCGGACGGAAACAGCCTGAATTCTTCGGAATGGTGGAGTCGGTGAGTTGCAGCACCGCGTTGTAGGCCGCGCCATGGGCGACACCCAGCGTGCCATTGATCGGGCCCTTCGCCTGCCGGGACGAACCGTGATAGTCGACGATGAGATCGCTCCCATCCACCGTCACCTCGGCGCGAATGGTGTAGACCTTGTCCTCGATGCCGTCATCTTCCATGCAGTCCTCGAACACATAGCAGCCGTCCGGGATCTTCTCGATTTCCGCCCGCATGCGGCGCTCCGAATAATCCATGAGAGCGGTGACGTTCTCGTGGAATGCGGCGACGCCATGTTTGCGGGCAAGATCGGCCATGCGCCGCTCGCCGAGGTCGATGGCCGCGATCAGAGCCCGGAAGTCGCCGTAATTGTAGCGGGGCGTGCGTACATTCGCGAGCAGCAGGCGCCAGATATCGTCGACATCCTTGCCGGCGCGCTTGATCTTCACCGGCGGCACGCGCAGGCCTTCATGAAACACTTCCGTCGCTTCGCCGGCGAAGCCCGCCGGCGCCATGCCGCCAACTTCACAGACATGGCCGATGGCGACCGCAAAGCCGATCAGCGCGCCGTCGACGAAGACCGGTTTGAAGAAGGTATGTTCGGGCGTGTGCAGGCCGCCGCGATAGGGATCGTTGTGGAGGATGACGTCTCCCTCTTCCAGATCGCTCAATGCGATTTCCTGGACGCAGGAGCGCAGCAACAGCGGCATGCCGCCGATCATCGACGGGCAAAAATCGCCGGTGGCCACCAGTTCGCCCGAGGGCAACGCCAGGCCGCAAGTGAAATCGAGCGATTCCGAAAAGATCGTCGAATAGGAGGTGCGCATCAGCGTGACGCCCATGTCCCGGCAGATCGAGACCATGATGCCGCCGACGATGTTCAGGGATACCATATCCATCTCAATACTCCTTCGGGAATGTGTCAGGCCGAGATCATGAGGTTGCCGTAGCGGTCGACCGTCAAGGATTTGTCGGGATCGAGCACCGTCACCGAGGCATTCTCCTCGACCAGCGCGGGACCCTGGATGGCATGACCTGCCCGCAGCGAATCGCGGGCATAGACCGGCGCGTCGATCCAGCCTTCGCCGAACCAGACCGGGCGGTGGGAGACCGGCTTGGCCGGACCGGTTGCCTCGGCGAGCAGCGGGAACTGGAGCTGGCCGGTGCGTGCCGTGCCGGTGACAAGGAAATTGACGATCTCCATGTGATCGGCGAGGCGGAAGCCGAACCTCGCCTCATGCTGGTTGTGGAAGGTCTCGAGCATGGCCGCGATCTCCGCGTCGGTGAAGGCTTCGGCCTCGACCGCGATCTCCAGCTCGTAGTTCTGGCCGAGATAACGCATCTCGACGCTGCGGGCGATGGTGACATCATGATGGCCTTGTGCGCCGAGCTCGACCCTGCATTCTTCCACCAAGGCGGCCATCACCGATGCGGCGCGGTCGCGGTCGAAGAAGCGCGAATTGAGCTGCACCGTGCGGTAGCGGTCGACGCGGGCATCGGCCATCGTGAAGCCGAACGCCGAGAACTGACCCGGAAAATTCGGCACCAGGCCTTTGGGGATCGAGGCTTCCGTCATCAGATCGCTGATGTGCGGGGGGCCGGCGCCGCCGAAGGCGACCAGCACGAAATCACGCGGATCCAGCCCTTGCTCGGTCAGTACCGTGTGCAGCGCGCCCACCATGTTGTTGTTGGCGATACGCACAATGGCGAGCGCCGCCTGTTCGAGGCCATAGCCGAGCGCCTCGGCGATCGGCTCGATCGCCTTGCGCGCCGCTGTCGCATCGAGGCTCATCGACCCGCCAAGAAAATTGGCTGCGCTGATGCGGCCGAGCACGACATTGGCGTCGGTGACGGTCGGCGTCGCGCCGCCGCGGCCGTAACAGGCCGGTCCCGGATCGGCGCCGGCGCTTTCCGGTCCGACGACCAGCATCCCGCCAGCGTCGATGCGCGCGATCGAACCGCCCCCCGCACCGATGCTGCGCATATCGATCATCGGGATCTGGATCGGACGTCCCCATTCGATCTCGAAATCGGTGGTGAACTTCTCCCGGCCGTCCACGACGGTCGAAACGTCCGTGGAGGTTCCACCCATGTCGAGCGTGACGAGATTGGGCAGGCCGAGCAGCTCCGCCGTGCGCTTGGCGGCGATGACGCCGCCGGTGGGGCCGGAAACCGCGATCTGGATCGGCGCTTCCACGGCGGCATCGAGGCTCATCTCGCCGCCATTGGAGCGCATGACCACCACTTTTGCCTTGACGCCCTGCTCATCGAGCTCGCGCCGCATCGAGCCGAGTTGTCTGGTCACCACCGGCTTGATGAACGCATCGCAGATGGTGGTGGAGGAGCGAAAATGCTCCTTCCATTTCGGCAGAACCTCATAGGAGATCGACACCGGCACGCCTGGCAACTTCTCCTTGAAGATGGCCTTGATCCGCTGCTCATGGGCCGGCGTGAGATAGGAATGCAGCAGCACGACAGCGACGGCCTCGATCTCTCCCTCGGTCGCGAATCTGTCGGCCAGGGCCGCAACCTCCGCCTCATCCAGCGCCTTGATCACGCCGCCCGAGGGGCCGATCCGCTCGTCGATCTCGAAGGCATCCCGCCGCTTGACGAAGGGCTTGGGCTTCACCCAGCCGAGATCGTAATGATGCCGGCGGTTGCCGCGTCCGATGAAGGGGACGTCGCGAAAGCCCTGCGTGGTCACATAGGCGATGCGCGCGCCCTTGCCTTCCAGCAGGGCATTGGTCGCCACCGTGGTGCCAAGACGGATGCCGGCAATGGCATCGATCTCGCCGAAAGCGCGCAGTCCGGTCATGATCCCTTCGATCGGATCATGCGGCGTGGACAGATTCTTCCAGGCCTTGAGGGCGCGGTTGGATTCGTCATAGGCGACGAAGTCGGTGAAGGTGCCGCCAATATCGATGCCCAGTCTGTAGCCCATGGCCGGTTTTCCTTTCGCGTGCTTGTGTCGGGGTTCGCTGTCCTGGTTCAGGACGCGGCATAATCGACCGGTGTGGCGTGCCACCCTTCGGCGCGGCGGGACCAGAACGCATCATGCACCTGACGCGAGATCGGGCCGGGCCGGTCATTGCTCATGATGCGGCCATCGATCCGCGTCGCCGGCATCACGCCCCCGGCCGTGGTCGACAGGAAGATCTCGTCGGCACCGCGCAGTTCCGCCACCGGCACCGGCCGCACGTCGATGGGCAGGCCGAGATCGCCGCAAAGCTCGATCACCGAACGGCGGGTGATGCCTTCCAGAACGCCGCTGTCCGGCGTTGCGATCCGTCCGTTGGAGACGACGAAGATGTTGAAGCCGGGGCCTTCGGTCACGGTACCTTCCTCGGCCAGCAGCACGCAGAAATCGGCACCGCGGTCATGCGCCTCGAACTGGCCGCGCGTCAGATCGGCCCAATGGAAATTCTTCGCGGTCGGGTCGACCGATCTGGCGGAAATGCGGACCGTCTCCGCCACGACGAGATGCGCGCCGCGCGCCATCACGTCCGGCTGCAGCAGCGAAATCCAGGGTACGGCAAAGGCGGTGATGTAGTTGCGGGCGTAAGCGGGGTGATAGGGTGCGCCAGGGGGCGGCCGCCCGCGCAGGCAGTCCATCGCCACATAGGCATCGCGCAGGCCGCTGAGCGCCACGCAGCGATGCAGGATGAGCTTGATGTCTTCGTCGGTTTCGCGCGGTTTGAGGCGGAACGCATTCATCGAGGCTCGGAAACGGCTGATATGATCGTCGAGCCGAAAAAAATGACCCTGCCGGACGCCCACCACGTCGTACGTGACATCGGAGCGGCGGTAGCCCCAATCGGTGATCGGGATCGCGGCTTCCGCCACCGGCATATAACGCCCGTCGATATAGGCCATGCCGGCGGCAGTGGCGGACACCTGCGTCATGGCGATCACCTCGTTGCTCTCTCAGGCTCGGCGGCCAGCGGCAGTATCTCAGGCGAGGAGACGGGCTCCGCGGGCCGCGCCGCGAGCAGTGCGATTTCGCGACCCTTGCTCAGTCCATTGGGGCGGAAGATCAGGATCAGGGCCATGACGATACCGAGGCCGATTTCCTGACTGCCCTGCGGCAGCGCAAAAGTGCTGCCGCCGATCGGCACGCCGCGTTCCAGCAGCCGCAGCAATTCCACGATCGCCGTGACGACGACGACACCGGTCACCGCACCGGTGAGGCTGAACATGCCCCCGACCACCAGCATCGCGATGGTGATGAAGGAGAGATCGAGGTAGAACGGATCGACGGTCAGGATGCCGAGGAATTGGGCGTAAAGCCCGCCACCGACACCGACGATCGCCGCGCTGAGCACGAAGGCGGCCAGGCGCATGCGCAGGATCTTCACGGCGGATGCGCGGGCGGCGACTTCGTCGTCGCGCGTGGCGCGCAACATCAGGCCGAAGCGCGAAATCTGGAACAGATAGGCGACCAGGATGGCCAGGACGGCGAAGATATAGGTCGTCCATGGCCCGGCCACCGTCGGAATGCCGATGATGGAACTGACACCGGCCGTCACCGAATCCCAGTTCGAATAAACGCTGTTGACGATGATCAGGAAGGCGAAGGTCGCGATCGACGCCGCGGTGCCGGAGAGCCGCATGATGGCCGCGCCGAGGCACAACGCAACCGCCGCAGGCAACACCAGCGATCCGGCGATGGCGACCAGGAAGGGATACTGATTCTCCTGCAGAAACGCCGGCAGACCCGACAGCATGATCTGCTTGAAGGAGGGATCGGCCGTCGCCCAGGCGGCGGCGTAGGCGCCGATGCACATGAAACCGATTTGGCCAAAGGAGATGATGCCTGAATTGCCGATGAAGACGTAGAGGCCGATCACGACGGTGATGCGGATGAACATTTCCGTCAGCATCACCCGCACGCTGTCACTGCCGCTCAGAGCGCTGGCTGCGGCGATCAGGCCGAGCATTGCGATCAGCAGGAATGGCGTCTGGTGGCGGGCGAAGCGGCGCATGGCTGTTTCCTTGCGTCAGACGCGCTCGAAGGTGGTGCGGGCCGGCACCAGCCCTGCCGGCCGCATCAGCAGCACGAGGATCACGAAGGCGAAGGCGAAGGCGTCGCGGAAGGCGCGCAAGTCCGGCGGCAGATAGGCCTGCAGCATGGTGACGATGAAGCCGATGGTGAAGCCGCCGACCACCGCCCCGACCAGGCTGCCCATGCCGCCGACGACCACGGCCACAAAGGCGAACAGCGCCAGCGGCACCCCCATCGTGTAGCTGAGAGATCCGGACTGCGTCGTGTAGAGCAGCGAAACGGCGGCGGCCAGGATGCCGCTGATCGCAAAGGCGATGCCGATTACCACATTTCCGCGTACGCCGAGATACTGGGCCATGCGGAAATCCTCCGCCGCCGCGCGCATCTGTACGCCATAGGAAGTCTTCTTCAGAAACAGCGTGATCGCCAGCATCAGCACCAGCGTGACCACCAGCGTAATGAGCTGCAGCATGGGCACGCGCAGGTCGCCGATCAGGACCTGGGTGTTGGCACCGCTCCACAAATCCACCGCCTTGGGACGCGAGCCATAGGCCATCAGGACGCCGTGCTGGATGATGTAGCTGACGGCGAAGGAAGCTATCATCAGCGTCGGAGAGGAGGCGCTCCGCAGCGGCCGGAACGCCAGCGCGTCGGTCAGCAGCGCCGCGATGACGACGATCAGGCAGATGGTCGGGATCATCACCGGCCAGGCCCAGGCGCCGATCAAAAGCCTGGCCGTCACATCGGCCGACGGCACGATCAGCGCGTAGCTCCCGATGGTGATGAAGTCGCCATGGGCAAAATTGATCAGCCGCAGGATGCCGAAAAGCAGGCCGATGCCCAGCGCTACCAGCGCGTAGATGCTGCCCAGGCTGATCGCGTCGATGAGGTTCTGCAGAAGCTGGATCATGCGGTGGTCTCCATGGGTGTGGCCCGGCCTTCGCCAAATCCGAAATAGGCATGCCGGATCGCCTCGCCGTCCTGAAGCTCGGCGGCGCGGCCTTCCAGCTGCATGCGCCCACCACGCAGCACGTAGATGCGATCGGCGTGTTTGAGGATCCGGTTGGAGCTCTGTTCGTTGATGAGCAGCGTCAGCTTCACGCGCTGGCGCAGGTCGAGCAGGATCTCATAGATCTGGTCGATGATCTTCGGCGCCAGGCCGAGCGACGGTTCGTCGACGAGAAGCAGGCGGGGGCGCGTCATCACCGCTCGTGCCACGGCCAGCATCTGCTGTTCGCCGCCGGACAGGCGCCCGGCGGGAAAACGCAATCGCTCGGCAAGACGCGGGAACAGTTCCAGCAATCGGTCGAAGTCGGCCTTGGCGGCAGCCCGGTCGCCCTGAATGTAACCGCCGATGCGAAGGTTCTCCTCGACTGTCAGCGTGCCGAAGATATGACGGCCTTCCGGTACCAGCGACAGGCCCAGCCGTGCGATCTGCTCCGGCCGTTGCCCCAAGATGCTCTGGCCGCCGATCCGAATCGTGCCGGCATGAGGCGTTACGCCACCTGCGATGGCCGCGAGCGTGGTCGACTTGCCGGCCCCGTTCGGACCGATGATGCAGACGATCTCGCTCTCCTCGACCTTGAGCGAAATGCCGCGCAAGGCGGCAAGGTCGCCATAGCGCACATGGAGATCATCGACTTCGACCAGCGTGCCCATCACGCCTCCATGCCCAGATAGGCGGCGAGAACGGCTTCATGGCGCTGGACTTCGTCAGGGGTGCCTTCGGCAATGGTTCGGCCACCGTCGAGCACTTGGATGCGGTGGCTGATGCCCATCACCACCCGCATGTTATGCTCGATCAGCAGGACGCCACAGGTGAAGATTTGCGGGATCGAAGCGACCAGCACCATCAGATCCTCGCATTCGGCATCGGACATTCCGGCGGCCGGTTCATCGAGCAGGACGAAGGCGGGGGACAGCACGAGGGCGCGGGCGATGCCGAGCCGGCGCTGGTCGGTATAGGCGAGCGTGCCGGCATGCCAGTGCGATTTGTCGGCGAGGCCGATCCAGGCCAGCATCGCCCTGGCATGTTCGCGCGCATGACGCAGCCGCAGGCCGAGGCCGGTCGCGGTGACCTCGACGTTCTCGGCGACCGTCATGTCCTTGAACAGGCGCCCGGCCTGGAAGGTGCGGGCGACGCCACGCTCGCGGAATCGCGCCGCCGGCCAGCCTGCGGTGTCGGTGCCACCGAGCGTGATGCGTCCCTCGGTGGGCCTCTGGAAACCGGTAAGGCAATTCACCAGCGTGGTCTTGCCGGCGCCGTTCGGGCCGATGAGGCCGAACACTTCGTGCCGCTGCACCGCGAGGCTCACATCGGTGATCGCCGCCAGCCCCTGGAAGCGGACCGACAGTTTGTCCGCGGCGAGCACCGAGGCGTTGGTGACACTGCGGTCGACGCCGGGAGCGGGCGGTTCGACATAGGGCTGGATCATCGCGCCGGTTCCGTGATCGGGAAAGGAGCCGGCCGGTTGGTCCCGGCCGGCGAGGGAAGCGATCGACCTCACTTCTTGAGGCGGTACAGCACCGCGTCGGTAATGGTGTCCTTGATGGTCCATTCCTCCACCGGTGTTTCCTTGTCGTTGGCATAGGAGACGACGATCATCGGCATGCTGGTCTGAACATGCAGCTTGGACGTGAACGTGCGCGGCCCGAGGATGGTCGGGGCCTTGTCGCTCTTGTTGAGGAGCGCCACCACCTTCGCGGCGTCGGTGGTGCCGGCTTCGGTCACTGCCTTCGACCACAAGTCAAGGAAGGCATAGATCGGATAGGCATATTGGGTTGTCGGCGGCTTGCTGAATTTCTTGGCGAAGGCCGCGGTCAGCTCATTCACCGCCGGCCGTGTATCGTTCACCGTCAGGGCCTGGATCGGCAGGTAGAAATCCTTCAGCCCGGGTGTGGAGTTGAGCCAGTAGGTGCCGTCCATGGCGGTGGCGCTCATGATCGGCAGATTGATGCCGGCGGCGCGCAGCTGACGCACCGAGCTGGCCGCGCCCGGATTGGTCGAGCACAGCATGATATTGTCGACCCCGCCGGTGCGGATCGCATCGCTCAGGCGGGTGATCTGCGAACTGATGGTCGGATCGAGACCCTTGAAGGTGTCCCTGCCGACGAGGGTACCGCCCTTGTTGGGGAAAATCCACTCATAGCCCGCGCAAACCGACTTGTTGTATTCGATGGTCTCGTCGAGCAGCATGTAGCCCTTGCGGAAACCCTTCTTCTCATAGCCCCAATCGCCCATGACGGCGCCTTCGAGCTGGCCGGCATTGTTGGCCGTAAAGGAGAATGGACCGACCCCAAGCACGCCGGCCTTGGGGTCGGAA
>JAQGJF010000636.1 GCA_028290765.1 Tardiphaga sp. | reverse complement strand
CGTCGTTGCCTCGACCGCACGCGAGTTGCTGAATAAGTCCGACAATGAACGGTCGGGCGTGCTCTCCACCGCCATGTCATTCCTCGGCCTCTATCGCGATCCTGTCGTCGCCGAGGTGACCTGCCGCTGTGATTGGCGGATTGCCGACCTGATCGCCGATCCGCGGCCAGCGACGCTTTACCTCGTGGTGCCGCCGTCCGATATCTCGCGGACCAAGCCGCTGATCCGCCTGGTGCTGAACCAGATCGGTCGCAGGCTCACCGAGGATCTGCATGCGAAGGATCGCCGTCACCGCATCCTGATGATGCTCGACGAGTTCCCGGCGCTTGGCCGGCTCGACTTCTTCGAATCCGCGCTGGCCTTCATGGCAGGTTACGGCATCAAGAGCTTCCTGATCGCGCAATCGCTGAACCAGATCGAGAAAGCCTATGGCGCCAACAACTCGATCCTCGACAACTGCCATGTCCGCGTCAGCTTTGCCACCAACGACGAGCGCACGGCGAAGCGTGTCTCCGATGCGCTCGGTACGGCGACCGAGATGCGGGCCATGAAGAACTATGCTGGTCACAGGCTGAATCCTTGGCTTGGTCACCTCATGGTCTCGCGGCAGGAGACGGCAAGGCCGCTGCTCACGCCGGGCGAGGTGATGCAGCTCCCGCCCACTGACGAGATCGTCATGGTTGCCGGTACGCCCCCGATCCGGGCGAAGAAAGCTCGCTACTACGAGGATCACCGCTTTACCGAACGGGTGCTGACGCCACCTGATCCCGTCAAGTCCGGCCCGTCGTCACGGACGGACGGATGGTCGTTGCTGAAGCCGCAGACGTCGGACACGGTATTGCTCGCAGCGATCGAGCGGGCAGAAGGGGACGCCGCCAACAGCGGCTTGCGCCGCGAACCCGAGCGTCCCGACCATGTCGCCATCGCCAAGGAGACGACCGACCCGAGGCCGGCGGAAGAGTTTTCCATTGTACTCGACGACGAGTCGGACGATGCCGCAAGTCAGGCCCGCATTCTGCGCCAGCAGATGCGTGGCATCGCCCGCCAGGTCTCGCTCGACCCGACTGATGGCATGGAGTTGTAAGACCATGCGGGACCGGATGAATGTGTATTTCCCGCCGGAGCTTCTGAAGCAGATCGCAGATCTTGCCGACCGCAAGAAACTGTCTCGATCGGCGATCGTGGAAGCGGCGGTCGCCTCGTTTCTGTCTCCGGATGGGGAGGATAGGCGCGAGGCGGCGTTCGCGCGCCGTCTCGATCGGCTGTCGCGACAAATGCAGAGACTGGAGCGGGATGTTGGCCTGACCGCCGAAACACTGGCCCTGTTCGTCCGCTTCTGGCTGACGATCACGCCGCCGCTGCCGAACGATGCGCAGGCTGCCGCCCAGATCAAGGGCCGCGAGCGGTTTGAAGGTTTTATCGAGACCCTTGGCCGCCGCTTGCAGAAGGGCCAGAATTTCCTACGCGAGATCCCGGACGACATCACAAACGAAAAGCCGGATGACCGGAACTGATGGACTTCCCAGAAGCCAGAATCTTCAGGGCCAAGACGTCGACCACGGAGTCTTCGGTACCATTCATTTCGCCTAGTCTTTCTCTTTCTACGCCAATCTACGATCCCCTTATGAGTGTTGTTGCGCCAAGCCAATTCCTGCCTTTTCTATTCATCCCCATCAGAGGGCGCTTCTTAAGCGGCTTCATTGGTGGGGGCGGCGGTGGCAATTCATTCGGCTCAAGCAGAGGCGATCTCGCGCGGCGCGCGCATGCTCCGTAGCGCGCTTGGCCCCGCTATTGCGCGATACCTCGGCGCCTATCCAAAGGGGGACTCGTACGCAGAGTGCACCGATCACGCGATCTGCACGAAACGAAGAAGCGCATTGCGAGGTTAAAGAAGCCTTCGCAAGTCTCAGTCTTCGGGAGGCAGGGTGGCCTGCAGGAACTGTGGCAAAGAGGCCGCAAAAATAGCCGCGCGTTGCCAACGCCTAAGCGGCGTGTGGATTGCCGAAAAGCCCCGCTTCTGACAGAATCGGTGCAGGGGGAGGAACGATGATGCGGCTCTGGCTTCAGGTCCTCTGGGTACTGCTCCTTGCGAGCAACTCCGCGCTTGGACAGGAAGACAAGAAGACGGACGATCTCAAGCCCGCTGATCCCGACACGGGCGAAAGCACCGTCGAAGAGCGCACCCTTGGCCTCCTGCCCAATCCGTTTGAAAAAAGCGGCGTCAAGTTCGCGGTGACGTATATCGGTGAAACCCTCGGTAACCCGGTCGGCGGGGCAAAGCGCGCGTTCGTCTACGAGGATAGAATCAACTTTGCAGTCGATGCCGATCTGGAAAAGGTGCTCGGTCTCAAGCGACTCGCGTTCCACGCCAACGTCTTCCAGATCGATGGCGGGGGCCTGTCGCGCGGTGCACTCTACAATTTTCTCGTTGTCAGCGGTATCGAGGCTCTGCCGACCACACGGCTTTACGAGATGTGGTTCGAACAGAAGTGGGGGACAAAGCTCGCCTTGCGCGCGGGGCAACTTGCGGCCGATACCGAGTTCATGACCGCCAAATACACCGACGTCTTCACCAATGCTTCACTCGGCTGGCCAGCAGGCTTCTCGCTCAACATGCCAAGTGGCGGCCCATCACCTCCGCTCGCCGCTTTGGGCGCACGGCTTCGCGCGGATGTCAGCGACAACCTGACCCTCATTGGCGCGGCCTTTAACGGCGACTCTGCAGGGCCTGGCCCCGATGACCCGCAGCTCCGCAACCGCTACGGCGTCAATTTTCGCATTAACGATCCGCCGCTTTTGCTCGGCGAGGCGCAATTCCTCTGGAATGCCAAGAAAGGCGATCCGGGCCTTGATGGCAAGTTCAAGATCGGCGGCTGGCGCCATTTCGGCTCTTTCGCCGACGAGCGCTTCGACACAGTAGGCGTGTCCCTTGCAAGCCCCGCTAGCACCGGCATAGCCGCGCCGCATGCTGGCGACTTTGGGCTCTACGCCGCATTCGAGCAGAAGCTCTACCGCGTCGGAAACGATGACGATCGCGGCGTCGGCGTCTTTGCCCGCGCCACCTACAGCCCATCGGACCGCAACCTCATCGATCGCTATGCGGACGGGGGCGTGGAATTTATTGGCCTCAGCGACCGGCGCCCGCACGACAAATTTGGCATCGCTTTCGCGTATGCCCATGTCTCGCCCCGCGCCCGCGCGCTGGACGCGGACTTTCGCGCGCTCTACGGGCCCGCGTGGCCCATCCGGAGTTCTGAATCCGTTTTAACCGCTGTCTATCAGTACGACGTGCGGGACGGGCTTACGCTCCAACCCAATGTGCAATTTATCAGGCATCCTGGCGGCGGTGCGACCAACCCGCTTCAGACCCCAGCGGGGCGGCCACTGCGTGATGCGACTGTCGTCGGCCTAAGGACGGTCGCCAAATTTTAGCGATCAGTCCCGTTTGATTGCCATTTCATAACGCTGCATATCAAAGCAATGCTGAACGCACTCTGGGACGATGCGCTCCAGATGCTTACTCGCAGGAATGAGCAAAAAGTAGAGTTCAGTCCAAGGAGCGCATATCACCTTGTAAAGCAAAGAAAACCTGGCGTACCCGACACGATTCGAACGTGTGACCTTTGCCTTCGGAGGGCAACGGTCAGCGGCCAAGACGGTCACCCCCCGACCTCTCTCCCGTGGACGGCCTGCTTGATCGCTTACCCGATGCTAATCTCAGAGTGGCGCGGACGTAAGGGCTTTGGAACCGAACATTCGGCTCCGCATAGTGGAACGCGAATAACGTTGCTCTTTCGCCAAAGGTCCACGTGCTTCGCAAGACGCGGCTCTCGGTCCGCATCCTGATCGCTTCGCCGCCGAAGCACGTGGGACCGGCCGTCCACTTCGTGCGTCGCCAGATTCCAGCCCTCGTCGCACGGCGCGCGCTCCAACATCGAAGGCGCGCTGCAGCCTGTATTCTGTGAAATCGGCTTTCGTTGGCTTGAGGCGTAGCCACTGCTACGGAGTTTCGAAGGCAGCGCAGGTCGCATCGAATGACTTGACGGTCCTGCTGGCAACCGCGATGC
Source organism: Tardiphaga sp. (assembly GCA_028290765.1). The sequence continues at coordinate 3,366 of JAQGJF010000636.1, read as the reverse complement.
CGAAAAGAAGCGAGCTCTCCGGCTCCATTGATCCTTATCGCTTTACGATGCTGACGACACGGATGTCGTCGTAATAGGGCGGCTAAGTCTCTTGATCGGCGTCTTTATCGAAGCGGCAGCGGGGGAGGGTAGGCCATGGCGGAGCGATTTTCTTCAACCGTGCCGAATTGAAGTGCCCCTATTGTGCCCAAGCTTTTCTGGGGCACGCCTCCAGGGAATTAGTTCGATAAGCCGTTGAATGAAAAAGGCTAATGGTGGGCGCACAAGGGATCGAACCTTGGACCTCTCCCGTGTGAAGGGAACGCTCTCCCGCTGAGCTATGCGCCCGGGATCGTGGTGCATCGCCGGATCGACCGGAGACCGGGCCAAAGCCCCCAAAAATCGCACCTCGTTTGGAGCCGCGATTTAGGGAGTCGCGGGGTGGGGTGTCAAGCGCCTGCCGGGCACAATTGAACCGGTTTAACCGGGCTGGCGGGCGCGCGAGGCGTGGGATTGCAGGGCCCGGATCCGCTCGGCGAGGGTGCCGCGGGCTTCACCCGGGACATCGTTGGCGGCGGCGCCGTTGACCGGGCGGCTGATTTTGGCGGCGGCGGCGGGTTCCGCGGCCAAAATGGTCTCGATCGCGGAATTGGGTCCCTCGAGCGTCATCGCCAGCTTGGCGACCTCGGCGGCGATGTCGTTGATGCGCTCGCGCAGCAGCGCGTTTTCCATGCGCTCGGTGGCCCATGAACTCTCGGCCTGCTGCTGGATGGCGTTGAGGTCGCGCTGCAGCTTGGCGCGCTCGTCGCGGATGACGGAAAGCTGTTCCTCGGCGGCGGCTTTTTCGGCGCGCAGCTTGTCGACCAGCGGCGACTTGCCGCCGGTCAGCGCAACGATCTCGTCGCGCAAATCCTTGGCGTTGCGTGCCGCGGCTTCGTTGGATTCCCGCAATTGGTTGTTCTCATAGTCGTGCTCGGCCAAAAGCTTGCCCTGGGTGGCGAGACGGTTTTCCAGGTCGGTGACGCGGTTGCCGAGCATCTCGGCTTCCTTGACCTGGACGATGAGCTGGCGGTCGAGATCGGTGACGCGCTGGCTCAGATTTTCCGAGTGGGCGCGGGCTTCGGCGAGCTCGCGGGTGGCGACGTTGGATTCGCCGCGCTGCTGCTCGAGCTTCTTCTGGGTCGAGGAATACTCGCCTTCGGCCTCCTCGACGCGGTTCTTCAGCGCGTCGATCTGGGCGCGCACCGCGATCAGTTCGACCTGGCGGCTGTCCGCCATCAGAGAGCGATCCGACAATTCGTGGTTCAGCTTGCCGAGTTCGGACTGCTTGTCGGTCAGCGCCGTCTCGGCGGTGCGCAGCGATTGGGTCTTGGCGGCGAATTCCTCTTCGGTGGCGCGCAACTGGTCCTTGATCGCCTTCTCGCGGGCTTCGAGCGCAAAGTTCGTGGCGTTCTTCTCGCCGAGCTCGAGCTTCATGCGGTTGATGGCGTCGGATTTCTTGCCGAGCTCGGCGAGCTGGCTGGTGGTCTTGTTCTTGAGCTGGTCGACGCTCATTTCGAGCCGCCGCGCCGACATCGCGAATTCGGCGCGCAACTGGTCCTTGTCGGCCTGGATTTCGGCCATCGACAACGGCGTGGCCGCCTCCAGGCGCTTGGTCGTCAGCCGCACCGCGCGGTTATGCACCAGCGGCACGATCATCAGCCCAAACAGCATCGAGACCAGAAAACCGATCGCCAGATACATGATCGGTTCGACCATGGACGACACCCCTAACTCGAGAAAATTGCTCGGGTTACTTTGCCATGAGAGCAGGGGAAAAGGCCAGCGCGGCGCCGCGTTAACGTGAATCCGTAACCAGATTCAGTTCAGGCCTGACCAGGCAGGTCCGCTCGGAAACCGGCGCTCGCTCAGAACGGGTTCCAGGTCGCGCGCTGGGTGAATTTGAGGTAGCCGATATTGGCGCCGAGCCGAAGGCCGATACCAGAGCGGATCGGCACCAGCACGATGCTGTTGGCGGTCAGCGCCGTCATGCCGAAACCGCCGATCACATAGGCCGAGCCGTCGATGCCGCCGAAGCGCTGGTAGATCGCGTTGGTGGCGGGCAGATTGTAGACCAGCGTCATGGTGCGCGCGCCGTCGCCGCCCCAGTCGAAACCGAGCGACGGTCCCTGCCAGTACACCCGCAGGTCGCCGGCGTTCTTGGTATAGAGCGTGCCTTCGCCATAGCGCAGCCCGGCCACGAAGGCGCCGGAGCCTTCCTCGCCCAGAATATAGCCGTTCGGCAGGCCCCATTGGCTGACCGCGCGCTCGATCACCGAGGCGAGCCCGCGCGACACGTTGCCGAAGAACCGATGCCCGGCGCCGACCAGTTCGTCCGGCCCGTAGGTGCTGGGGGTGGCCTGCGGCGCTGGTTGCGGTGCTGGCTGCTGGTACTGCGGCTGCGGTGCCGGCTGCAACTGCTGCTGCGGCGCCGGCTGCTGGTACTGCGGTTGCTGGGCAGAGGCTGGTACCATCCAGCACGTCATCGCAGCGAGCGCGACCGCTGCAAGGCGCGAAGCGAAGGTCATGAAAGGTCCCCTAGGTACTAAAATCGTGGCTGCGGCCTTAACCGAATGCTGACCGGCATGGTTCTAAGCTGCACCCATTGTCCCCGACTCGAATGTTATCGGTAGCAACTATGACGGCACAACGGCAGGAAACAAAAGGTTGGCGCCGCAGAATAGCCTTTATCGCGCTGCTGGCAAACCTGGCTGCGGCCACCGGCGCCGGCTTCGGCGCCTTCACGGATAGGGCCTTGGCAGCGACCACGGAACGGGTGGTCACCAACCGCTTCACCGGCCTTGCCATCGAGGGGTTCGACCCGGTGGCCTATTTCACCGACGCGCGCCCGCTGGTGGGACGGCCCAGCCTCGAACTGTCCCAGGCCGGCGCCATCTGGCGTTTCCGCAACGAGGGTAACCGCGCCTCTTTCGTCGCCGATCCGGAGATCTACAGCCCGCAATTCGGCGGCTACGACCCGGTCGACGTCGCGCGCGGCGTGGCGTTTGCCGGTAACCCGCGGTTCTGGCTGATCTCCGGCGAGCGGCTCTATCTGTTCGGCCGCGAAGCAAGCCGCGACGCCTTCGCCGCCTCGCCGCAGAGCTTCGTGCAGGAAGCGGCCAAGCACTGGCCGGATCTGGTGGAGACACTGGCGCAGTAGGCCTCGCCGCGGACTTCACCTCGCCCCGCTTGCGGGGAGAGGTCGGCTCGCTTGCGAGCCGGGTGAGGGGGCGTTTCCACAATCCGGGTCTATCTTGTCGCGATACCGACGCTCGTTTTCAGCCGAGACGCCCCCTCACCCGGAGCCCTCGCTTCGCTCGGACCGTAGCCGAAGCTTCGCTTCGGCGT
>JAQGJF010000617.1 GCA_028290765.1 Tardiphaga sp. | reverse complement strand
CTACGCTTCTCCTTTCGGCCGGGCCGCCGGGCGCGTTGACGCCGCGACCGTCGATGCCGGTCTGCGCGCCTACATGCTGCGCATCTACAATTACATGACGATCGGCCTGGCCATTACCGGCCTGGCTGCACTCGGCGTCTATATGGCGGCCGTGACGGCGGATCCTTCGGGCGCCGCCGCCCGGATTGGCAGCTCCTATCTGACGCCGTTCGGCTATGCGATGTTCGTCAGCCCGCTGAAGTGGCTGTTCATGCTGGCGCCGCTGGTCATGGTGTTCGCCATCTCGTTCGGGATCAACCGGCTGCGGCCGGCGACCGCGCAAATGCTGTTCTGGGCCTTCTCGGCTCTGATGGGCATCTCGCTGTCGTCGATCTTCCTGGTGTACACGCACACCTCGATCGTACGGGTGTTCTTCATTACCGCGGCGTCGTTCGGGGCGCTGAGCCTCTACGGCTACACCACCAAGCGTGACATGACGGGCATGGGTTCGTTCCTGCTGATGGGCCTGTTCGGCATCGTCATCGCGAGCCTCGTGAACATCTTCGTGGCGAGCTCGATGCTGCAGTTCATCGTGTCGGTGGTCGGCGTCCTGGTGTTCGCCGGCCTCACCGCCTGGGATACCCAGCGACTGAAGAACGACTACATCTACGGCTACGCCTCGCAGGGCGGTGACGTGGCGGAACGTGCGGCCATCACCGGCGCGCTGTCGCTGTACTTGAACTTCATCAACCTGTTCACGCTGCTGCTGCAGCTGCTCGGACAGCGCGACTGATCGTTCGCCCCGCGCGAATAATTCAAGCCCCGGCCGCAAGGCCGGGGCTTTTCTTTTGCGGCCACAAAAAATACTCTTCCCGTCATGTCCGACGTTGAAATCAGGCCGGCCACCCCGGCCGATCTTCCCTTCATTACCGAGATCTACGATCACGCGGTCCGCCATGGCACCGCGACCTTCGAGTTGACCCCGCCCGATCTTGCCGAGATGACCCGGCGCTTCGAAACGCTGACGTCAGGCGGCTTTCCCTATTTCACCGCCACCCTCGAAGGCCAGGTGATCGGATACGCCTATGCCGGACCGTACCGGCCGCGGCCGGCCTATCGCTTCACGGTGGAGAATTCGGTCTATCTTCGGCCCGCCACCCACCGGCGCGGGATCGGAATGCAATTGCTGCAGAAGCTGATCGCGGAATGCGAGGCGCGCGGCTGCCGCCAGATGATCGCGGTGATCGGCGATTCCGCCAATGCGGGATCGATCGGCGTGCACCGCAAGTGCGGATTTCAGATGATCGGGACCCATCCGAATGTCGGCTTCAAATTTGGCCGCTGGCTCGACACCGTGATGATGCAGCGCGCGCTCGGCGACGGCGGCGATACGCTGCCGGCGGATGATGCGGCGGGGATGCGGACCTCGTCCTGAGGAGCGGCCTCTTGGCCGCGTCTCCTCAGGATGGAGGCGGAAAACTAAACCAGCGCCAGCTTGCGATCAATCACCAGCAAAACGCGATCCAGTTCATGGCCGCGGCGCAGGATCAGGCCGGTGGCCGAAATCACGCTGTAGGCGCCCTGCTTGCGTGCCAGCCGCGGATCTTTCTCGATGCGGTAGATCGGAACTTCGGAAGCGCGCCGGAATACCGAAAAAACCGCCCGGTCTTTCAGGAAATCGATGGCGTAGTCACGCCATTCGCCGTCGGCAACCATTCGCCCGTACAGGTTGAGGATACGGCTGAGCTCGAAACGATTGAACGTTACCCGGCTCGGCAATGCAGCGGCGGAACCACGTTCCGCCGCACGGTTCTCGCTTGGGTCAGCCTCCCCCGACATTGAACTCATGAGCGCCTCCTGTCATCCACGCTTCATGATCGCGCCGACCGTGGGCGGCTGCAAGAGCCCGGGGACGTGAATACGGAAATTATCGCAGGGGCCGCGGACCCGCGCGCCACGCTTGCCGCAGTGGATAGGGCGCACGAATCGGACCCGGATGGGCTGCCTGCGGATGGGAAATAAGGCGTCACGGGAACGTTAGCGAAATCATAATGCCGCCCAATTTCTGCCCATCGACCGCCCTTGTGAATTGCGAGAACAAGATACTGCGTCGGCCCGGTCCTTTCAGCTCCGGATTCCTCAGCCCCCAGCCCCCCGGGGCTGTCGGGATCGGGCCAGTACGCAGGGAGTTATCCCCATACTGGGCCAACGAGAGTTGGTCCTTTTTCTTTTGGGGCTTTTTCTTTTGGAGCTGTTGATTCTCTTGCCGAGATCGCGTCCGCGATGCGCAATTGCGCTTCGGAATGGCGAGGGGAAATAGCGAACTGCGAAATTCAGTTCAATATTGAAATTCAGTGCAGCGACGTGAAGGCCGCGCCCAGCATGGGGCCGGGCTTTTCGCGATTGCCGTTCTGGATGTAGACCACCGCGGCATCGACGCCATCGCGAGAAATGTTTTCCAGCGGCACGGTCCAGCTGCCGGCGGCGCCATTCCAGTCACCGACTTTCAGCAGATTGCGAACCACGTTGTAGTAGGTCACTTCATGACCGCGATTCTCGCCGCGCCCGATCGAAATCGGTATCGACTTGGAGATCGCGCAAATCCAGATTTCGCCGTGGCTGGCCGTGGGCCCGACATGGGAAGCCGCCACCGAAACATTGAGCTGCTTGCCCGCCAGCGTCATCGACACCGGCACCGACATCACGGCGTCGCTTTTCTTGGTGTCGCTGATCGCGCCTTCGATGCCGGCGCGATCGCTGCCGATCACATGGGCCGAACCGTTGACGACGACCTGCGGCGTGTAAACATCGCGATCGCCGCGCATCTGGGAGTAGGCTTTCTGGCGCGCACTGAAGCGCGAATCCGCCAGCGTGTCCTTCCAGCCCAGATAATCCCAGTAGTCGATCGGCATGCTCAGCGCGATCACCGACGGATCCTTGGACAACTCACCGATGATCTTGTCGGCGGGCGGACACGACGAACACCCCTGGGACGTGAACAGTTCGACCACCGCGCGTGGCTCGGCATGGGCCGGGCGGATGATCGCAACAATGGCGCAAACGCCAAGCGTACCCGACCATCGGGAGATCAAATTTTGGGTCATCATTGTTGCCACGCTGGAACCAGGATACGACGCACTAACATTTCAGGACTCGGACGGCATCAAGGACTCGGCCGGTATCGGGGACTTATTCGCGATCGAGGAGCCGCCTTCAAACGCGCGAAGGCGGCCCTTCATAGGCCGCCTTCGGGTCACCCGCCACTCACTTCGCAGTGAGGCCATTAACCAATTCCGCCTTACGCCGCGAGCTTGCGCAGCACGTAGTGCAGAATGCCGCCATTCCGATAGTATTCCAGCTCGTCGAGCGTATCGATGCGGCAGAGCAGCGATACCCGGCGCAGCGAGCCGTCGGCGGACACGATCTCCGCCGTCAGTTTCTGGCGCGGCTTCAGATCGCCCTGGAGCCCGCGGATCG
>JAQGJF010000551.1 GCA_028290765.1 Tardiphaga sp. | reverse complement strand
GTTCTTGGCGACCGAACGGATCTGATCCACCTTGGTGCCGAAGACGTCCTTGTCGACGTCGGGAGCTGCCATCACCAGTTCGGTGATCGCCAGATCTTTCCCGCTGAGCGCAGACTGCTGCAGTGCGTTGACGAGCACCTGGTTGCCCATGCTGTGGGCAACGATATAGACGTTCTTCTTGCCGATCTCGTCGGTCAAGAGCCGAAGGGTCTGTGCCAGATGCGGTACCGCGAATTCCGCGCTCTCGCGATCCTCATCGTATTTGAACAGGGCAGCGGCGGACGGCCACGAGAACGCCAGTACCGTGCCGGCGAAATTGGCGTCGTAGGCGATCTGGGCCGCCTTGTAGACCGCATCGGCGAACGAAACATTGTATCCGTGAATGAACAGCAGAACGCTGTCTGCGCCGCCCTTCAGCTGGTCGACGAACACGCCGCGGTCGAGCCACGCGATGCCCTTGATCCGAAAATGATCCGCATCGGTTTCCGGTTGGGAACCGAACCAGAGAAAGCGATGTTTCGGTCGCTCGACATTGCCGATGTCATGGTTTTTCGGAATGCTGATGATCGCCTGGCCATAGGTGATGTCCGGATCCCGTCCGGCTTCGAAGGACGCCTCGACCGCCGCGCCCTGCACCCGTGTGCGGTCGGTCGCGAAGAAGACCGGCTGCAGCGCTTTCATATCGGGCGTCAGCGCAATGGGGCCGCCGCCGCTGGTATTGTGATCGGTCTTGGGGAATTCCAGAGGTCTCGCGAGGCCGCCAACGATGTTCCCGATGAGGCCGCCGATGGGTCTGTCGAGATTATGAAGAGAAGAGGGCGATCGCGGCACCCCGAAGGCCGCACCGGCCTGCATCCCCGCGACCCAGCCTTTTGCGTCGCTGTAGCGCTCGGCCGATCCAAACAGTGTGCAGACACGGCTTGCCGGCGGTTCTCGATTGTCCAGCGAAAAAGCCTTGCATTTGTCGTTCGCCGAGCATCGCTTGGCGCAATCGTCGACGCTGTCCGCTGCCTGCGAAAGATACGAGCCCAAGAATATGCCGGAGGAAACTCGCTTGTCGCACAGGATATTCAAACCGGCGCCGAAGAAGATGGTGGGCTGCGACTTGCACGCCGCGGGCGGGATCGGTCCGTTATTCGCCGCGGGCTCGACCGCAAGACACGGTTGAGCGGTGATGGTGAACAACCATAGCGCCGTCAGGCTTGCGCTCGGCCAGGGGGTGTTGCGGCTGCAAAATCGGATCGCGTCGAGAACGAACATCGCCCATCACCCCATGCCAAGGTGGGAACGCACGCGCCACGGGGGGATGATGCCACCGCAGGTTGGTTTAGGGAAGGGTCTGTATGTCGCATACGCCGGTGCCGGCTCCGCCTGTCCCCGCGCTCAGCCCTGATGCAGCGGGAACGACCATGGACTGGCCTGTTCGGCGGTCCGGCCGCGAGGATCCCAGTCCTGCAGCGTCGACCAGACATGCTCGCCTGCCGCCTGCGCCTGGTCGCGAAGTCCGGCGATATCGAGGTTGGGCACCACGCCGTCTTCCATGCACACCTCGCCATTGACGATCACGGTGTGAATGTCGTCGCCGACGCCGCACTCGACCAGGCTCTTGATCGGATCCCGCACGGGCCCATACCGCAGCGAATTCCTGCCGGCGAAATCGATGATCAGGATGTCGGCCAGGGCGCCCTCCGACAACCTGCCGAGATCGTCGCGGCCGAGCGAGCGCGCGCCGCCGAGTGTGGCCGCTTCGAACACTTCGCCGGCGGGAGCCTTGTAGTAGTCATGGCCCATGATCTTGCCCATCAGCGAGGCGGTGCGCATGTTCATGATCATGTCGCGCGGATAGGTGTCGCTGCCGATCGAGATGTTGACGCCGGCCTTGCGGTAGCGCTCCCAATTGTCGAGCGTGCGGGCGCGCCGCGCGATATTGATCGGACAATGCGAGATCGAGCAGTGGTGCTCGCCCATCAAGGCCAGGTCGCGCGCTCCCGAATAGTTCAGGTTGGCGTTGTCGGCGATCAGGTTGCCATGGCCGATATTCAGGGTCGGGCGCAGCATGCCGACCTCGTCGAGCAGCTCGATCGGCGTCATCTGGTGCTCGCGAACGATGTCGTGAAATTCCAGCACGCTATAGGCGGCGTGGGTTGCCATCGGCACCTTCAGCTCGTCGGCCCAGCGCAGCGTCTCGCGAAGCAGTTCCACCGTCGAGGTCTCGACTTCGCGCGGCACCAGCAGGCCACGGATCCGGTCGTCCAGCGCCCCATCATGCGACCGGATGAAGTCGACCGCGGTTTTCAGGCCCCGCATGCCACCCTCCGGGTCATGCAGGCGCTTCAGTCCGCCGCTGGAGTCGCCGACCCAGCGTCCGCAATCATAACCGGGTCCGAGGTAACCCCGGGTCCCGAAGCGTTCGATCTGCTTCAGCAGCGCCAGCTGGACGCTTTCCTGACTGCCGAACTCGACGAAAGTGGTCACGCCGTTGCGCAGCAATTCAGCCACGGTGAAAAGCGCGTTGAGTTCGAGCGCCGCGCTGACGGCCTGGTCGCCGGGCTTGAGATATCGCGGGTCACCGGCCACGACGCGGCCTTCTTTCGGCACGCTGATTTCGAGGAACGGCTGCCCGAAATAGAGCGGCCGACCGGAATCCGTGATCAGCCGGTGCGAGGCGCGGTGGCCGGAATGGACATGGGTGTCGATGAAGCCGGGACAGACGAGCTTGTCGGAGGCCTCGATTACCCGGTCGACGTGACCTTCGAAAGCCTTGCCGACGTGAATGATCTTCCGGCCTTCATAGACCACGACACCGTCGCGCAGCAGGGTATGCCCGCGGCCGTTATGCGCCACGATCCATTGGGCTTTGATGAGCGTCCGCATCTCGTTGTCTCCTTCGGATATTTTCGGCGAGGTCTATGGGTCGGAATTGACGGGGCGGTCTAGCGCTGCATGCCCCAGCGCAGCACGGTGCGGCGCTCGATCAGCCGAAAGATGACGGCCTCGACGGCAAGCCCGATGATGATCACGGCGAGAAGGCCGGCGAACACCCGGCTGGTCTCGAGTTCGGCGCGCGCCTCGAAGATGTACCAGCCCAGCCCGCCCGAGCGCGACGAGACGCCGAACACCAGTTCCGCCGCGATCAGCGTTCGCCAGGCGAACGCCCACCCGATCTTCAGACCGGCCAGGATCGAGGGAAAGGCGGCCGGGATGAGAATCAGCGCGACGTATTTGATGCCGTGCAGGCCATAGTTGCGGCCGCTCATGCGCAGCGTCTCCGGCACGCTGCGAAAGCCGGTCAATGTGTTCAAGGCCACCGCCCACAACACCGAGTGGACGATGACGAAGACCAGCGACGGCACGCCAAGGCCGAACCAGATCAGCGCCAGCGGCAACAGCGCGATCGCCGGAACCGGGTTGAACATCGCGGTCAGCGTCGAGAGCAAGTCCGACCCGATCCGCGTCGATACCGCCAGTGTCGTCAGCAGGGTGGCCAGCAGCAATCCGCTCACATAGCCGAGCAGCAGCGAGCGCAGCGAGGTGGCGACCCGGTCGATCAGCACGCCATTGATCAGGTCGGCGTAAAAGGTTTTGGCGGTCGCCGCGAAGGTCGGCAGGATCAACGGATTGTCGATCCAGCTCGCGTAGAACTGCCAAATCAGGCCGAGGCAGACGAGGATCACCAACCGGCGGAACGCATCGTTGTTGCCGATCCGTTCGAACAAGCCAAGCGGTCGCGCGACGTCGCCGATGCCGGACGCATCGATCGGCTCGCGCTCGAAATCAGGGCGGACCGGCGCGTCGAGCGCGCTGATGTCGACGGGCTGGGTCATAACGGTCCTTTCGCAGCCAGTTCTTTCGCCGCCATGGTGGATTTCTCATCAAATAGCAGGGCATGAATCCGCTTCGACAGCGCGCCGAACGCCGGGCTATCGATGTCGTCGAAGCCGAACCGCGACGCGTCGAGTTCGGCGCGGACGCGTCCCGGATGCGGCGACAGCACCAGAATGCGCGATCCGATGACGATCGCCTACTCGATCGAATGGGTGACGAACAGCATCGTGAAGCGCAATTGTTCCCAAAGGCCGAGCAGCTCCTGCTGCATTTCCCGCCGCGTCAGCGCGTCCAAAGCGGCAAACGGCTCGTCCATCAGCAGGATGTCCGGCTCCAGCGCCAGGGCGCGCGCCAGCGCGACACGCATCTTCATGCCTCCCGACAGCATGTGCGGATAGACATCGCGGAACGCCGCCAGCCTGACCCGATCGATCATCGACAGCGCCCGGCTTTCGGCCTCCTTGCGGCTGAATTTTCCGGTCACGCGCATCGGAAAGGCAACATTCTGAAGCACGGTTTTCCACGGCATCAGCTGGTCGAAGTCCTGAAAAACCATCATCCGTTCCGGCCCCGGCGCGGTAACGGGGGTGCCGCCGATGGAGATCGACCCCGACACCGGCGCCATGAAGCCGCCGACCGCCTTCAGCAGGGTCGATTTTCCGCAGCCTGACGGACCCAGAATGACAAAGCGTTCGCTCTGCCGAACGCCGAAGTCGACCCGATAGGTGGCGGTGACCAGATGCTGCGGCGTCTTGTACTGCAGCGTGACGTCGTCGACGCTCAACAGCGCCGCCTCACCGGAGATCGCAGGCTGGTTCATCATGGCGGCTGCGATCAACTGCCGGGCTTGTCGGCGATCAGCGAGGTGAAGAGATCTTTCCAGCTGGCGGCACGCGACGTGACGCTTCCGGTCGCCGTCATGAAGTCGACGAACTTCATGACGTTTTGCGGGGTCGTGGTGAAGACGTTCTCGGGCTCCTTGATCATGGCCTCGATCGCGTCGGGGCTCAGCGACGATGTCTCAGCCTTCAGATAGACTTCCGCCGCGCGCCGGGGGTCGCTCTTGATGATGGCGGTGGCTTCCTCGATCGCGGCGAGGACGGCGCCGGTGGTTTTCGGATTCTGCTCGATGAATTTCTTCGACGCCCAGGCCACGCTGTAGGTGGCGGGTCCGCCGAGAATTCCGTAGGAGCTGAGCGCCCGGTTGGCCCCGTTGGCCGCTTCCTGTTCGTAATAGGGCGCCGCGGTGAAATGCGCCGTGATTTCGCTGCGGCCGGACAGCATCGCCGCCATGGCGTCGGGATGCGGCAGTGGAACGGTGAGGTGGTCGAGCTTGGCAAACTGGTCCTTGCCGTAAGCCTCCGCCGCCAGCATGCGCAGGATGATCGCCTGCATCGACACGCGGGAGACCACCGCAACCCGGTCGCTCTCCTTGAGATCCTTCACGCTCCGGACCGCGGGGTCGCGGGTCATCAGCACCGCGGGCATCGAACTTAAGGCGGACAGGCCGACATAGGCCCCCTTGCTTTTGTCCCACAGCACGATCAGGGCGGTCAGTCCGCCATTGGCGACGTCGAGATTGCCCGAGAGCAGGGCCTCGTTCATTCCGGGCCCGTCGCTGAAGCGGCTCCATGTCACCTTGAGGTCCTTGAGCCCGGCCTTCTCGGCCTGGCGCTGCAACAGCTGGAGCTGGTCCATCAGGGCCATGGCGAGGTGGGATATGCCGTATTGGCGGGCAATCCTGAGCTCGTTGACTTCGGCGCGCGCGGCGCCGGCGCCGATCGTCGCCGCGACCAGCAGCATGCCGGCGGCCGCGCCGAGAGACGCGAGGGAGCGGCGCGCAGGCTTGAAAAAAGAGGCAGGGTTCATGTCCGATCTCGCTTCAAAAGGCGGCTTTGCCAAACTAAGTCATCAGTGCACTGACGATATAGTTCAAAAACATCGGCCGTCCGGAGGCTGCTGCTTTTGATGATGAAGCGAGCCTACGCCTGAATCATCGTCAGGCAAGTATGAAATTTTGAGCGGACCGCGCCTGTTTTTTAATCGGCGGTCCGGCCCCATCGATGGCGGCGGTGCCGTGGTCCGGTCACAGGTCGCGCAGCAAAGACCGGCCCCTGTCGTTGTTAGCCTGAACCAGACAGAGCAGATGTTCGAGAAATTGATCGCGCGCCGCTGGATCGAGCGGCTGGACCAGTTCCTTGTGCGCCGCCTCGATCGACGCCTGCATGTCCTGCAGCATGGCCTTTCCGGATGCGGTAAGAAAAGCCAGCTTGGTGCGGCGGTCCTGCGGATCGGCCTGCCGCTTGATGATGCCGCGCGCTTCGAGCCGGGTCAGCACGCTCGACGCCGTGGTGCGGTCGATGCCGATCTCAGCGGCCAATGCGACTTGATCCATGCCCGGTTGCGCCAGCAGCACCTGCATGACGCTGGACTGAACCGGCGTCGTGCCGAAGCGCTCGCAGTTCTGGAAATAGATCGCAACGTAGATCTGGTGCAGCCGCCGGATCAGAAATCCGGGCCGTTTGAATAATTTGGCCCGCACCGGCCGCTGATTCCTGGGCATGCTCGTCCATCCTCATATCGCGCCGCTCGCGATTGTCTGCCTGCGACATTTGTGGGATACCGCTCGCCCAATCAACTGAAAATCGGCCTGCGGGCCGGATTGCTGACGGAAGACAGCCGTTGACGACACCCGCCGGACAAATCGATCAAGGGCTTTCGATGCGCGCCATCGCTTTCCTGCCGATGTATGATGTGGCGGGGACGCGCGGCCACGCCGACGAATTGTGGCGCGCGATACGCGACGCCATCCGCTCCCGCGGCATTGCGGCGCCGGAGCAGGTTGACCGCTCGATGGCGCGGCATCAGGGATGGCTGCATCCGGACCTTGTCGTGGGCCAGACCTGCGGACTGCCCTATGTGACGATGCTGTGTGACAAGGTGGAATTGATCGGCACGCCGGATTACGGCGTCGAGGGCTGTCCGCCGGGATTCTATCACAGCACGCTCGTCGCGGCGTCGGCCGACCGGCGTGACCGTCTTGCGCAATTCGCGGGAGCGACGCTGGCGCTCAACGGAAAGGACTCGCAGTCGGGATACGGCGCGATCATGCTGGCGGCGGCACCTTACGCCCGCGATGGCCGATTCTTTGGACAGGCGATCGCGACGGGATCGCATGCCAGCGCGATGCGGACCGTGGCCGAAGGCCGCGCCGACCTCGCCGCCATTGACTCGGTCACGTGGCGAATGAGTTGTCTGTCGGGTGAGGGGGCCGGATTGAAGGTCATCGGGACGACGGAACCGACCCCGGGACTTCCCTTCATCGCGGCGCTGGGCAAGCCTGCCGGCCAGCTCTTCGACGCGATCCGGGCCGGCCTTGCGGGACTGCCCGATCCGGCGCGCCGGGTGTTTGGCGTGAAGGACCTGGTGCCGCTGCAGCGCACGGACTACCAGGTGATTACGCAAAATCTGCAGCACGCCGAAACGGCGCATCGCCTGCCGGAGCCCATCAAGCTCGAAACGTGAGATAGATAACGAA
>JAQGJF010000515.1 GCA_028290765.1 Tardiphaga sp. | reverse complement strand
AGCCGAACACGAGGCCGGGCAGCAGCACGTAGACGACATGGGCAAAGCGATGCGCGGCCTCGCGCGCGCCTTGCGTGCGGGCGTCTGCGAGCAGCAGCGGCACGAAGCCGACCACCGCGTAGACCAGCGCCAGTCCGCCGAGAATGCGGCAGCCGATCGAAAGGCCGGCGCCGAAGCCGACGATCAGGATGGTGCGCGGCGAGGGCGCGGGATATTCCTCGGCGAGGCGCACCAGGCCCAGCAGCAGGATCACCATGGCCACCGCGAACGGCGCGTCCTTCGGGTTCATGAACATGTGCCCGTAGAAGGTCGGGCACAGCACCAGCAGCAGCAGCGTCGCGAGGCCGGCCAGCGGGCCGCCGACGCGCCGTCCGAGCCGCCAGGTCACGGCGAGGCCGATCAACCCGACGACGGCGCCGAGCAGGCGGCGGGTTTCAAACAGTTCCAGCGGAATGATCTTGTGCAGCAGCGCCGCGGCCATGTCGAAGCCGCCGCCATACATATAGAGATTGGCGAACGACAGCGCGCCGGTATCCTTGAAGCCGGAGCCGTACATGCGCAGCAACAGGTCGGCATATTCGGCATGGGTGTAGTCATCCCAGCCAAGACCGTAATCACGAAACGTCAGGCACGCGATCAAGCCGACCAACGCCAGCACGAGGATGGCGAGATCGTCGCAAGTTCGTTCCACCGAGCGCCGAAGCGGCAGGTCGATGCCCGAAGTCGTGATGGATGACATGGCTATTGGTAACCCGGCAACCCCAGTGGCTCAGCTGTAGCGCTCGTGAGCCTCTTCCCCGGCATCCCATATAGCGCAGTTCCATTACCAAGTAATTGTAAATTGTGGCGTAATTTACCTGATGCAGCGCAGCAATCGCGACCGGGTGAAAAACTTGCCGGATTTTGCGGGTTCTCAAGGCGGAAATGGCTGTCCGGTGCAACATTCCGCAAGCCACCGCGTAATCATACGGGGCGAGAAAACATCGCGATTGGGGACACAGGACCGCGGCTGCAATTGCCGGTTGGCGGTGCCGACAATATGACGGTATCGTGGCATCGGCAGCCAAACAGGGTTTTGCGATCGGCTGCCGGGGGTTGAGTAGATGATGAGCGTGCTGTTGGTTGCCGGGATCGGCGTTATCGTGGCTGGCCTCCTGGCGATCGGTTTCGGAGTTCCGGTCAAGGAATTCAGCTTCGGCAATACCCTGATCCTCGTCGGTGCGGTGGCGGTCTGCACCGGGTTGGTCATGCTCAGCCTTGCGGTGGTGGTCCGTGAATTGAGGGCGATCGCGCAGCGCCTCGGCCCCGCCAATTCCGCCGCGGCGCCGCGCGGGCGGGGCGAAGCGCCGCCGGCCGTTTTCGCCCGCCCCGAGCCCGCCGGAGAGCCCTCCGCCGACGGGCCGCTGTTCAGCCGCGACCAGCCGGCGCTGGAACATACCGAGGAGGCCGATCCGGCGGCGCCTCCCTTGCCTTCGGCGGCGTCTCCAGCGCCACCTTGGCAGGAGGAAGCCGCTCGCACGCGCCAGCGGGGCAGTGCGCCACCGGCCCCCATCGCCGAGGCGGCGCCGGAACAGAAGCCGCGGCGCAATCTGTTGTTCTCATCGTCGTCGCGCAAGGAGCGTGAACGCGCCGCGGCACGGACGCCCGATTCGATCGCATCCGATCTGGATGCCGCAAGTTCCGCCGCGCCGACAACGGCCACGCCGACAACGGCCGCGCCGGCTCCGCCCGAGGCGGCGCCGCGCACCTTCGACGACGCCTGGCCGGCCGCCGAGCCGGCACGGTCCGATCCATACCGGCGCAGCCCCCGTACGCCATCGACGTTCAATGAGGCGGCGAGCGGCCCCACGCCGCCGGCCGCGGCGGAAGATGCGTCGGAGGTCACCGTGCTCAAATCCGGCGTGGTCGATGGCATGGCCTATTCGCTGTATTCCGATGGCTCGATCGAGGCGCAAATGCCCGAGGGCATGATGCGGTTTGCATCGATCGGCGAACTGCGCGCGCATCTCGACCAGCGCCCGTAACCCTCATTGCGCGCATGGCAGGATACCGACCCAGCGAACAGCAGATCCGCGCGATCTGATCTTGCGATGAAAAATAAAGCATCGGTATATTGCGTTGTTCTTGTCACGCCGACAGCAATCCGCCCATACTCGGCAAGTAACCAGGGCTCGCGGGCGATTCTGATCTTCGAAAGATTGAGGCCATGACAGACACGCCGGCTAAGAACTTCATCGATCTCACCGCCAATATCGTGTCGGCCTATGTCAGCAACAATCCGACGCCGGCATCCGAGCTGCCGGCCCTGATCAACCAGATTCACGCGGCGCTGCAGCGGGTATCCACCGGGCGGCCGGAGACGACCCACGAACCAGCCAAGCCGGCCGTGTCGGTGAAAAAATCGATGACCGCCGAATATCTGGTCTGTCTGGAGGACGGCAAGCACTTCAAGTCGCTGAAGCGGCATTTGCGGACCCAGTACAACCTGACGCCGGAGCAATACCGCGACAAATGGAATTTGCCGGCGGATTATCCGATGGTCGCGCCCAATTACGCGGTGGCGCGTTCGCAACTCGCCAAGAAAATGGGCCTCGGCCAGCAGCGGCGGCGTAAGAAATAAATATTGCGGCAACCGTAGCGACCGTAGCCCGGATGAGCGAAGCGACATCCGGGGCCGGCGTTACCCGCATGTCGCTTCGCTCATGCGGGCTACGAGGTTCAGGAAACCGCGGTCAGCGCCTCGCGGGCGGATCATCGCCTAGCCTCGAGCGCGTGCGCTAATCTCGGTCTTTTTACTTCGACTGGCCTGTCGATGTCCCACCCGAACTGACCGCGGCGCCGGTCTTTGGTTTCGCATATTTGGCGCTGGCGCCTCCGGGGTAGGTGGCCGTTGTCGACGGCGTCTGCGCGTTGCCTTGCTGCAAGGACCGGTCCGCGGCTGCGTCCGGATGAGGCGGCAGCTTCTTGACGTCTTGAGCATTGCTCGAAGAGACAAACCCGCCAACACCTGCCGCAATGACGACAGCCAAGATCGCGTTCTTCATCTGATGTCTCCTGTGCAGTCTTTCTTGTGTGCAGTCTTTCTTGTGTGCAGTCATTCTTGTGTGCAGTCATTCTTGTGTGAATGTCTTTCTCGAAGTCACGATATGCGATCCGCATCGCGACGCAGTGTGAAGCATCACACTTACTTTGAGTTATTGCGCCACTAGTCTGGGCATCAAATTCAACGAATGGATTCGTAACGATGACGTAAGATGGAGGCGGCAATGTGGAAGCGTTTGGCAGCAATCTGTTTCGGCATTTTACTGATCGTTGGAGCAGGCACGGCGCCAGCTCGGAGCGGCGACGCGACCTTCAAGCTGACCAACAAAGCCAGCTTCAGCATTCTGGTTAAGGTATTTTCTCAGAGCCGCAATTGGCAGTGGCCGACCACGACCACGCACTGGACTCTCGGCGACACCGGTCAGCATGAATTCCACATCGCATGCCAGGATGGCGAGAAGATCTGCTACGGCGGCGCATTCGCGGCCAACGACAAGCCACATTGGGGCGTTGGTTTCAAAGGCGACAAACCCTGCCAGGGTTGCTGTCTGACCTGCGGCAGTCATGTGTCGCACGCCTGGAACCTGACCCCGGCGCCGTCAAACACCTGCGCCCACTGCAACGACGGTAGCTGCCAGTGCGGATTCGGAACCCCCGACGGCCTATGCGCCAGCCATCGCGGCAACGACCCCAGTCTCGGATGTACTCAGCAGCAATAGAAGGCGGGGGACGAGCAGGCTACGAAAGGGGCTCAGGAAGCTTCGGCCAACGCCTCGCGGGCGTCGCTTCTGATCCGTTCGACCATCGAGCGCAGGCCGTTGGAACGCTGCGGCGTCAGGTGCTCGCGAAAGCCGAATTCATCGAAGATCGCCGGTGCATCGGTGGCGAGAATTTCCCGCGGGGTCCGGCCCGACACCAGCGTCAGCAGGATCGCGATCAGGCCGCGGACGATATGCGCATCGCTGTCGCCGAGATATGTCAGCACCGGTTCGCGGCCGGAGCCTGAGGCAAGCTGGCGCGACAGCCAGACCTGGCTGGCGCAGCCCTGCACCTTGTTGGCGGCGGAATGCTCGGCGTCCGGCATGGGAGCCAGGGTGCGGCCGAGTTCGATGACGTACCGGTAGCGGTCGTCCCAATCTTCCAGCAGCGCAAAATTGTCCCTGATTTCGTCGATCGTCATTGCCGCCCGCGCATGGTTCCGAGTTCCCTCTATATAGGGTCGCGCGAGGTGGAAAGCGAGTTGGTTACCAGCGTATTTACGGGCGAAAGGGCGAAAACAGCTAGTTCGCGCTTGTCGTGGCGGGAACAGACAGGTGCCATTCCGCCTGCAGATCATCCGGGATCAGGGTGTCGGGCGCCGCCGCGGAGCTGGCGCGGTCCTCGGCATTCGAGACGCCGCCGATCGAGCCGGTATGGTCCGGTGCGCGCTTGTCGGTGATGATCTGGTAGAGCTTGCGCGCGCCGGCCTGGGCGCGCTGGCCGATGACGGTTGCGGCCTGGCCGCCGACCTCGCAGGCTGCCGGCTGGCGCTTGCAGAATTGGCTCATGTCCGACACCGCCGCCGACGCCGCCGACACGGCTTCCGAGGCTCCCAACTGCGGCAGCTTTTCCGATTCGGGCGTCTTCTCTCTGGGCAACAGCACGAGCACCAGCCCGAGCCAGAATGCCATGCGCAGCAGAAAAAACATCTTGCGACCCCGGCCGTCTCTTTCGTTTCCGTTGCGGTGATCCCGCAACTGGTTCTGGACTAACAGCCGTCGATAAATCGCAAGTGTTTGCATTGAGGTTAAACCAGCGAAAATTCGCGGAAAATCCGAGCGATTGGATTCGGTGTAAATTTTC
>JAQGJF010000165.1 GCA_028290765.1 Tardiphaga sp. | reverse complement strand
CGTCAAACCGTCCCATCGGCCTATTGGATGCCATGTCGGCAGATCATCCGTTGACGATTCCGGCGCGCGAGCTATTCTCGCGCCTCGACGGTGTTAGTTGTCGTTGCCGAGCACGGCTTAGCGAGCGCGTAAAGAGATGACCGCCGCGCCTGTCATTCATATCGTCGACGACGATGCGCCGTTTCGCACCGCGATTTCGCGCGTGTTGAAACTCTCCGGCTATGAGGTTGCGGTTTATGAATCCGCCGCCTGCTTCTTGCGGAACGTCGCGGATGCCAGACTCGGCTGCATTCTGCTCGACGTACGGATGCCGAGTTTTGGCGGGCTGCAGCTCCAGGAAGAATTGGCAAAGTTATCGCGCGGCTGGCCCATTATTTTCATGACGGGCCACGGGGACATTCCCACAAGCGTGCGCGCCATCAAGGCCGGGGCCGAAGACTTCCTTTCAAAACCGGTATCCCGGAAAATATTACTGGAAGCGATCGAACGCGCGCTTGTTCGCCATGCGGCAACACAGCAGAGCCAGGATCAGCTCAATTTTCTTCAATCTCTTGTCTCGACATTAACGCCGCGGGAAGGCGAAGTCTTCGCCCTGATGGTCCGCGGCAGACTGAACAAGCAGATCGCGTTTCAGCTTGGTACCTCCGAACGAACCATCAAAACTCACCGGCATATGGTGATGCAGAAACTGCAGGTTCAATCCTTTGCGGAGGCGGTCTCTATCGCCGAGCGGATGGGACTGCTGGCGCAGCTAGCGCCAGCGGACGCCGGTAATCCCGCTTAACGGAACTTGCCTGGACTCCAGGATCCGACCCGCACCACCGGCCTTCGTTTGCCCCAAAGGACAATATCGCGCCGACACCGGCTGTGTTGCGCTGGAGCCGCCAAAGGCCTTCGCCGTGTTCTCCAGTGTGCAGGTGCTTCGATGACCGACCATCGATCAATCGCAAAAGACACGAAGTCCCCCTACCCCTGCCAGAGCAGTCCTTACCGCGACCTCGTCGAGCGAGCGGAAACCTTGATTCTCGCGGACATTGGCGAACCGCTCCACATTTCAGCCCTTTGCCTTGCACTTGCGGTGAGCGAGCGGACGCTTCGCAAGGCGTTCTACAAGATTCGCAGCCACGCCCCCTGCCGGCATCTGAGGATGCTCCGGTTGTCCGAGGCGAGAAAGGCCCTGCTCGCCGTGGACCACAGACCGACGACCGTAACCGAAATTGCCACGTCCTTCGGCTTTCTGGAACTGGGGCGCTTTTCGGTCGAGTACCGCAAGGTCTTCGGCGAAAGCCCCTCGCAGACGCTGTCGCCTTGTCGCGGGTCGTGACGAGCGGATTCTGAAACACCTTCGTTTGCAGTCTGAACAACGGACCCATCATCGAGTGACATTCGCGCAACAGCGAACAGCGCGTTTCAAGGCGCGGGCCATTTTTGCATAGCGCCGATCCAGCGTGGGGCGTTCAATCGACAGAGCAATGGGTCCATTCTTCGGGGGAATCAGATGATGCGCAACCTGTCCGCACGAAAGACCGATCCTTGGCGGGTGCGCTGCGGCATCGGCCTGGCTTTGGTGATGCTCGGAGCCCTGCCCGACCTGGCCCGCGCCGACGAGAGCGGCATTTCGTTCTGGCTCCCCGGGCAGTTCAGCAGCCTCGCCGCAGCCCCCGCGGTGCCGGGCTGGTCCGGCGCCGCGGTCTACTATCATACCTCGGTAGCAGCGTCGGGCGCGGCGGCTGCGGCAAGAGAGATTCAGGTCGGCAGGTTCTCGCCGGCCGTCAACGTCAACCTGAATCTGCATTTGAACGCGCAGGCCGATCTCCTGCTGCTCAACCCTACCTATACGTTCGCCACTCCGGTGTTGGGCGGACAATTGGCGATTGGCGTCACCGGCATATTCGGCCGGTCGGCTGCCTCCCTCGACGGAACGCTGACGGCCGCCGTTGGGCCGTTTGTGACGACCCGCACGGGAAGCATCGGTGATTCGATTACGTCGGTCGGCGACCTGTATCCGATAGCCTCGCTGAAATGGAACGCCGGCGTACACAACTTCATGACTTATGTGACCGGCGACATTCCCGTTGGCGCCTATGATCCCGCCCGCCTCTCCAACCTCGGCATCGGACATGCCGCGATCGACGGCGGCGGCGGCTACACCTACTTCAATCCCGCGACGGGCCATGAGTTTTCGGCCGTTGCCGGATTTACCTACAATTTCAAGAACCAGGACACGCAATACCAGAGCGGCGTCGATTTCCACGTCGACTGGGGCGCTTCGCAATTTCTCTCCAAGCAGGTCTTTGTCGGGCTGGTGGGATATGCGTATCAACAGATCACGGACGACTTCGGCGCCAGCCCGGTCCTGGGTGGATTCCGGTCACGTGTCTTCGGGCTAGGTCCGCAGCTCGGATATCTGTTTCCGGTTGGTGACATGCAGGGGTACCTGAACGTGAAAGGGTATGGCGAATTTGCCGCCTCGAACCGGCCGTCGGGCTGGAATACGTGGCTGACGTTCTCGATCTCCCCGACGGCGCCCAGCAGCACCGTGACGCCAACGCGGCGAATAGTAACCAAGTAAGAACGGCCCCGCATCGGATGTGATCGCTCGCGCAATTTCGTGTCGCTCAGGCGATGTGGGCCACGGCCGGTCTCCTGGCGAGCATCGCCCTCCGGTCGTGAATCAAGCCCTCCAGCCGATGGGCCGCCACGTTCAATGTCGCGTCATCCACCGCACGCTCGTCGCCGGCCGCCGATCTGGCGCGCTGCTGCTTGAGAATGTCGTCGATTTCGTCTTCGATCAGCAGCAACTCGGCCTCTGAATCGACGTTGCGAATTCGACGCCCCAGGGCATAGAGGGTGTCGAGAGGACCATCGGTAGCGGGGGCCCCGACGCCCAGAAATTTCCAGGCCGTTGCCAATATCGTGGCGACACCACCGAGCACCATCGGCGTCAAATAGATCCAGTTGCCGTATTCATCCATAAAACTCTGTGTCGTGGCGTTGTAAACTGCTGCCGCTCCAGGGTGCAGCGGAAGGTAGGCGTCCTGATCGGTGCTCGGCGCGGTGATCTGTGCGAAAATCGGCTGCTCGGCCAGAAGTTCTCTGCGCACCCGCATGATGGTCTGGGTAAGCGTGGTGACGAGGTCGGAACTCAGCCTCTTGTGTGCCACCAGATAGAGCGAGGTCCGCAACGTCGTCAGATCATCGTCCGGAACCGGCGGGGCGCCGCGCAACGTGCCTTTTGGCACATCAAAGCTTTCATAGGCGCGTTCGGTGTCCGCTATGGCACCGGCGGAATCGATCGAGACCAGCACGGGCGACAATTTCGGGCCCTGCTGAAAGAAGCCCCGCACCAGCGACAGATATTTCTCGCTCAACGGAATCACCACCAGGATGGCGCCGACTTCTTTCGATTGAAGCGCATGACGTACATCCGGCAGGGCGATGTCCTTGAACACCTTGGCCCGGACCAGGCCGTATTCCTTGCTCAGCGCATCGACCAGCCGGGTGTTTGCCTCGCCTCCGATGACGCCGACGGTGCGGCCTTTCAACGCGTCGACGCCTGTGATCGATGAACCCGGCGGCGCTATGATGAGCGCCACCATGTGGGCGACGACGACGACCGCCTGCGCCTGCGACAGGTCTCCGACATCACCCCGAACCACCGCGAGGTCGACCTTGTTCGCCGAAAATGCCTTGGCCGCTTCAAGTGCCGTACCGGTATCAACAACCTTGAGCCTTACGGATGCGTTGGTCGAGACCAGTTGG
>JAQGJF010000459.1 GCA_028290765.1 Tardiphaga sp. | reverse complement strand
GGGGCTGCGGGTTTTCTGACCTGACCCCGGCGGCCCAGTATTCCGGGGCCAGCTTCGCGCAGCCGCTTCGTCGCGTCTTCGCCATGGCATTCGCAGCCCGCGAGCGCGTCGTTCTGCCGGCGCCTGGAGACATCCGGCCCGCGCGGTTCACCATCGAGCTTCGCGACTTGGTCTGGGACGCCCTGTACGAACCCATCGTCGAAGCCATTGGCTTTGTTGCCAGCCGACTGAACCGGTTCCAATTTCTGACCATTCGGCAGTATCTGAGTCTGGTTTTTCTGGCGCTCGTAACCTTGCTCGCGGTGCTTGCGATATGGTCGTGATCTCCGACATCCTCGTTCAGACCGTTCAGATGGCGCTTGTGCTCGTGCTCTCGCCGCTGCTCACGGGATTCGTGCGCAAGGCCAAGGCCCGCCTGCTGCGCCGCCAGGGTCCGTCCATCTTTCAACCGTACCGTGACCTGTTGCGGCTGATGCGCAAGGAAGTGGTGCTGGCCGACAATGCGTCCTGGCTGTTTCGCGTGACGCCCTACCTGATCTTCGCCGCAACCTGGGTTGCCGCAGCACTGGTTCCGACCTTCGCGACAGGCCTGCTGTTCAGCTGGACCGCCGATCTGATCGCCATCGTTGCGCTGCTTGGAAGCGGACGCTTCTTCCTGGCGCTGGCCGGAATGGATGTCGGCACCAGCTTCGGCGGGATCGGCTCGAGCCGGGAAGTCATGATCGCAGCGCTCGCTGAGCCGGCGATGCTGATGATCGTGTTTTGTCTGGCCCTGGTCGCCGGCTCGACCCAGCTGTCTGCCGTCGCCACTTTCATGGCATCTCCCACCGTCGGCCTGCGCGTCTCGTTGGCCATGGCGATGATTGCACTCATCATGGTCGCGATTGCCGAAAACGGGCGTATCCCGGTGGACAACCCCGCGACGCACCTCGAACTCACCATGGTGCATGAGGCAATGGTTCTGGAATACTCCGGACGCCATCTGGCGATGATCGAATTCGCGGCTTCGCTCAAGCTGCTGCTCTATGCCTCACTGATCGTTTGCGTATTCGTACCATGGAAGCTGGCCATCCTCGGCGCCGGGCCGATGGCCTATGTCGTTAGTGCCGGACTCTATCTCGCCAAGCTCGCACTCGCCGGATTTCTGCTGGCCCTGTTCGAGACAGCGACAGCGAAGATGCGCGTTTTCCGTGTGCCCGAATTTCTCGGCGCGGCGCTCATGCTCGGCCTGCTCGGCACGCTTTTGTTGTTCGTGTCGAGGAGCATGTAGATGCGCGGCCTGTATTTTGACGTCGCTCATCTGCTTGCCGGCGGGCTGGTCCTGATCAGTTTCATGATGCTGTACCAGGATCGCCTTTACTCATTGCTCAACACCTTTGCATTTCATGCCGTGGTGCTGTCGCTGTCCGTGGCCTGGCAGGCCTATATCCAGGATGCACCGCATCTCTATGTGACGGCCGCGATCGCGCTGGTCTTCAAGGCGATCGTTGTCCCGGTGGCCCTCCACCGCATCATCAAGCGTCTCGGCATTCACCGCGACATCGAGACCGCCGTCGGTATCGGAACCACGATGCTGGCCGGAATGGGGCTGGTCGCCCTGTCGATGGTTCTGATGCTTCGGATCACCGCGGATGCCGACCCCTTGGCGCGCGAAGATCTCGCCTTTGCATTGTCGGTCGTCCTGCTCGGCCTGCTGGTGATGGTCACCCGGCGCAACGCCGTCAGTCAGGTCGTCGGATTCATGTCGCTCGAGAACGGCTTGGTGCTGGCCGCCACCGGGGCCAAGGGGATGCCGCTGGTCGTCGAAATCAGCGTTGCCTTCTCGATCCTGATTGCCTTCATCGTGATCGGCGTCTTCCTGTTCCGCATCAGGGAGCGGTTCGACACGGTGGACGTCGGCGCGCTCGACAATGTCCGGGGGAAGCAACGATGAGCGGGCTTTCCTTCGACGCCGAGACGGCAATCCTTCTGATACCCGTATTCGCCATCCTGCCGCTCGCGCTGCTGCCCGACTATCGATTGACCGCGCGGTTGAACATCGCCGCGAGCCTGGCGACTTTTCTCGCCGCCGCCTCTCTGTTGATCGTCGATCGTCCGCTGCCCGGCCCTTATTTGCTGGTCGACGACCTCAATATCGTCTTCATCGTCCTCAACACCTTCGTCGGCTTCACCACCAGCATCTTCAGCGCCAGCTACATCGCGCATGAGCTGGAGACCGGCAAGCTGACGCCCACCTATCTCCGCTTCTACCACGCGATGTATCAGATGATGATGTTCGGCATGAACCTCGCGTTCGTGTCGAACAATATCGGGCTGATGTGGGTGGCGATCGAAATCGCCACGCTGACGACCGTCCTGATGGTCGGACTGTACCGGACCCACGAAGCGCTCGAGGCCGCCTGGAAATATTTCATTCTGGGAAGCGTGGGCATTGCGCTGGCGTTGTTCGGAACGATCCTGGTCTACATGGCCGCCCGTCCCGTCATCGGCGAAGGCCGCGACGCCATGATCTGGACGCTGCTGGTCGAGCGCGCCTCTCAGTTCGATCCGGCTCTTTTGAATGTTGCTTTCGTGTTTCTGTTGCTCGGTTATGGCACCAAGGTCGGCCTGGTGCCGCTTCATGCCTGGCTTCCGGACGCCCATGCCGAAGGACCGACGCCGATATCCGCCGTGCTGTCCGGCCTGCTCTTGAATGTCGCGCTCTACGCCCTGCTGCGCTTCAAGATATTGCTGGCGGCCAATTCGGACGCGATCGCACCCGGTCCGCTGATGGTGACGTTGGGGCTGGCTTCGCTGATCTTCGCCGCATTCATGCTCTATCGCCGCCGCGACATCAAACGGATGTTCGCCTACTCTTCCATCGAACATATGGGCATTATCGTTTTTGCGTTCGGAATGGGCGGCGCGCTCGCCAATTTTGCCGGACTACTGCATATGGTGATGCACAGCCTGACCAAATCGGCGATCTTCTACGCCGTCGGAAATATTGCACAGGTCAAGGGCACCCAAAAACTCGCCAACCTTCGTGGACTGACCGAGACCCATCC
Source organism: Tardiphaga sp. (assembly GCA_028290765.1). Next base: position 3,406 of record JAQGJF010000459.1, on the reverse strand, counting down.
GGGGCTGGGGTGGGGTCTCGTCATTGGCGTCGTCGCCATCGCCGGGTTGCCGCCGCTTGGGATTTTCATGAGCGAGTTCCTGGTCGTAAGCTCGACCTTTGCCCGGCAGCCTCTGCTGGCCATTCTGCTGGTGTTCGGACTCCTGGTTGCCCTTGGCGCCTTGATGTTGCGGCTGACCAGTGTCGCGTTTGGCGAAGCACGCGGCAGCACCGCGCCGGCGCAGGCTTCCTATGTTCCGATGTATGCGCATCTGGCGCTGGTCTTTACGGCCGGGATCTATCTGCCGCCGCCGCTGGTGACCTGGTTTCAGCATGTGGCCACTATCCTCGGATGAGCGGAGTGAGACAGCCATGCCATCTCTGATCGATCTCATCCTGGAAGGCACCAGGCAGGACCAGCGCCCCTGGCCCAGGGCGGTGATCGGTCCGGATGTCTGGAATTTTGCGGTCAGCCAGATTGCACTGGACCGCTGGACGTTGCTCGGGCTTTGGGGCGAACCGTCAGCGGTGCACATGGCCCTGTTCGACGAGTCCGCGCCGGATGTTGCCGTCGTCAGCCTCGATTGCCCCGAGCGGCGCTACCCGTCGGTCGGCAAGCACCATGCTCCGGCGATCCGGCTGGAACGCTCCATTCACGATCTGTTTGGACTGGAGCCCGAAGCGGCGCTGGATACGCGACCGTGGCTCGACCATGGTCGCTGGGGCGTCAACTTTCCGTTACAGGACCGTATCGACGTGCCATCGACTGCGCCCGCCTACCGCTTTCTTACCGCCGAAGGAGATGATCTGCACCAGATCGCGGTCGGTCCGGTGCATGCCGGAATCATCGAACCGGGACATTTCCGCTTCACGGCTTCCGGCGAAACCGTGGTCCGGCTCGAGCAGCGGCTCGGCTACACGCACAAAGGCATCGAGGGCTTGATGGTCGGTGCGCCGCTGGAGCGGGCGGCGCAGCTTGCAGGACGCACCTCCGGCGACAGTACGGTGGCTTATGCCTACGCTTTCTCGCGCGCCGCCGAAGCCGCGCTGCAGATCGAGGTGCCGCCTCGCGCCGTCTGGTTGCGCGCGCTGCTGGCCGAGCTCGAGCGCCTAGCCAACCATCTCGGCGATTTCGGCGCAATCTGCAACGATGCATCCTTTGCGCTGATCCATGCGCATTGCAGCGTGTTGCGGGAATTGGTGCTGCGGGCCGCGGAAACCGGATTCGGGCACCGGTTGATGCGGGACATCATCACGCCGGGGGGCGTGACGCGGGATCTCGACAAGGACGACGAAACGGCAATTCGAGTCATGATCGATGAAGTGACACTGCGTTTTCCGCCGCTGGTTGAACTCTACGACAATACCGCGTCGCTGCAGGACCGGACCGTCACGACGGGCACACTGAAGCCTGCGCTCGCCAGGCATTATGGCGCGGGGGGCTTTGTGGGGCGCGGCTCGGGGCGTTCATTCGATGCGCGTCGGACGCTCGGTTATCCCCCCTATGAAAAGCTCCGATTCGATGTCCCCGTTCTCAACGAAGGCGACGTCAACGCGCGCGTCTGGATCCGCATCCGCGAGGTCGAGCAAAGTCTGTCGCTGCTGAACCAGATCCTGGACCGTATGCCGGAAGGTGCGCTGCGCGTTCAGGCGCCCCCGCCGGGACAACGCCGGGAAGGCGAACCACGGGAAGGTCTGGCGATCGTCGAAGGCTTTCGCGGCGACGTGCTGGCCTGGCTTCGATTGTCCGGCACCGGAGCGGTCGAGCGCTGCCACCTGCGCGATCCCTCGTGGTTTCAATGGCCGCTGCTTGAAGCCGCGATCGAAGGCAACATCGTCGCGGATTTTCCACTCTGCAACAAATCGTTCAACTGCTCCTACTCGGGGCACGACCTGTAGAGACGACATGCGCAAGCTTCTCTTCAAGAGCCTGGTCCAACGGCCATTGACCGAAATTCCGCCGGCCGCGGATGCGGCCGCCATGGACGAAATCGCGGTGACCTTCAGGCGCGCGGCCCGACGGCGCCTGGGCCGAAGTCTCTCGATCCGCGAGGTGGACGCCGGATCCTGCAATGGCTGCGAGCTGGAAATCCACGCCGTCAACAACGCCTATTACGACGTCGAACGTTTCGGGATCAGGTTCGTGGCTTCGCCCCGGCACGCCGATGTGCTGCTCGTCACCGGCCCGGTCACCAGGAACATGCGCGATGCCCTGGAAATAACCTATCACGCGATGCCAAACCCAAAATGGGTCATCGCGCTTGGCGATTGCGGCCGCGACGGTGGCTGCTTCGCCGGCAGCTACGCGGTGGTAGGTGGGGTTTCGGAAGTCATCCCGGTGGACCTCCACATAGAGGGGTGCCCACCCACACCGACGGCAATTCTGAAGGGCCTGCTGGCTCTGCTGGAGCAGGCGAACACGGACACAGCTTCCCTGTGAAGAGGGCATATGCTGAGATGAATTTTGATCGAACTCTCGGAGTTCTACTGTGGTCCTTCGATCGTGCCTCGTGCGCCGGCACGGATCCTATCGAGACCGTCCCGCCACGGTGCGCGTCGACTCCTTTGGCTGCCTCGCCCGAATCTTCGGCTGGACGACGTGTTCCCTCAGCCGCACGCCGCGCCCCCCATCGGGACTCGGACTGCCCCCATTGATGAGCTCGATCCCGGCGTCCTCAAGTGCAGCAATCAGCTTCATGAGGGAATCGACGTTTCCGCGAACCACGCCGTCGCTGGCCTCCATCCGCTGTATCGTCGGAACGGAAAGCCCGGCGAGGCCTGCGGCTTCGCGCTGGTCGATATTCAACAACGCCCGCGCAGCTCTCAGTTGATTTGCTGTAATCATAAAAAGCCATTCACCCCGCGCATGCGCGAAAGGATCTGTCTAGATCAGCTAAAGTGCAATTTCAAGTATGAGTTTTCATATTCCAGATATCAATTCGTGCGGGACGTGGCCGGTGGAACCTTAGACCGCCTTCAAAAACCGGGCGCTTTTGTTGCCCATATAACCGCGAGAAACACGGCCTTCGCACGGGGAAGAACGCCAAGCGCGAGCATCAGGGCTGCAATGGGCCACACGACCGCGCTGATCGCGAAAGGCCATTGATAATTCGTCTCGACGTAGAGAGCTAGCGGGATAACCAAAAGCCCAACGATCAGAACCGTCAGCCAAGCCGGACCGTCGTCGGTTCGTATCTGCCCGAAGCCTTCACAACAAATCGAACAACGTTCGACCTGGGAAAGGTAGCTGCTGAAAAACCTTCCATGACCACAGCTGGGGCAGCGATTGCGCAAAGCGCGACCGATTGCCTTCCAGATGCGCCCGCGACGATGGCCGCGATCAATCGGTTTCATGTGTCTTCCTTAAGTGACCGACGCCAGGCAGTCGACCAATTGCACGGCATCGAACCGTTCCCTTCATCCGTGTC
>JAQGJF010000448.1 GCA_028290765.1 Tardiphaga sp. | reverse complement strand
CCCGAGCGCCGCGGTTTCCAGATGCGGCATGCTGTCGGTGACAACCGTGAGGCCGGAAGGAAGCTTGGTAACGTCGACGCTCATCCGGCAACTCCTTGTTTCGCGGCGCGGCTGACCGACAATACGAACCGCTCGATTTCAGCCTGATCGCTTTTCATGATGGTGATCTGCTCCGGCCGGGTCATCAGCCCCTCGAGCCAAGCGGGCAATTCCGGGCGCACGCTGCAGGCGGCCTCGACCGCATCGGGAAATTTCGCGGCATGCGCCGTCGACAGCACGATGTTGGGAACGCTCATATCCGACGCGTCGCGATCGGCCACCGCCAGCGCCACCGCGGTATGCGGATCTACCAGGTCGCCGGCCTCGCGCCACGCCGCGCGGATCGCCGCAGCGGTCTCGTTCTCGTCGGCGCGCCCGGCGTCGAAATCTTCGCGGATTGCAGCCAGTACCGCGTCGGGCAGCACGAAACGGCCGGACTGGCTGAGCGACGCCATCAATCCGCGCACCAATGCGGCGTCCCGGCCGCTCGCTTCGAACAACAGGCGTTCGAAATTCGACGACACCTGGATGTCCATCGACGGCGACGCGGTCGCGTGCACCTCGCGCACTTCGTAGATGCCGGTTTTCAGCGTCCGCGCCAGGATGTCGTTGACGTTGGCCGCGATGCGCAGCTTGCGGATCGGCAGCCCCATCCGCTTGGCGACGTAGCCGGCAAAAATGTCGCCGAAATTGCCGGTCGGCACGGTGAAATCGACGACGCGGCGGGGCGAGCCGAGCGCCACCGCCGAGGTGAAATAATAGACCACCTGGGCAACGATCCGCGCCCAGTTGATCGAGTTGACCCCGGACAGCGACACCGCGTCGCGAAAGCTGTGATGGTTGAACAGCCCCTTCACGATCGCCTGGCAATCGTCGAAATTGCCCTCGATGGCGAGCGCGTGCACGTTGGCGGCCCCCGTCGTCGTCATCATCCGCCGCTGCACGTCCGAAATTCGTCCATGCGGAAACAGCACGATCAGATCGGCATTGTTGAGGTTGGCAAAGGCATCGACCGCGGCACCGCCGGTATCGCCCGAGGTTGCGACCACGATGGTGGTGCGCTGCGCGCGCTGCGCCAGCACATGATCCATCAGCCGCGAAATCAGCTGCATCGCCACATCCTTGAACGCGAGCGTCGGCCCGTGAAACAGTTCAAGCACGAATTGATTGGGTCCGCTCTGGTCGAGCGGCACCACCGCCGGATGCCGGAATGTCGCATAGGCCTCATTGGCCATGCGGCCGAGCTCGGCATCGGAAATCTCGCCGGCGACAAACGGCCGGATCACCTCGACGGCGACTTCCCAATACGGCCGGCCGAAGAAGCCGGCGATGGTTTCGGGGGCCAGCTGCGGCCAGATTTCGGGCACGTAGAGGCCGCCGTCGCGGGCGAGCCCGGTCAGCATCACGTCGCAGAAGCCCAGGGTGGGGGCCTCCCCCCGCGTCGAAATATACCTCGTCAAACCGCCCTCCAAAGGCGCGGGTCTCCGCCAAGCCTTTGATAATTATGGATTATTTAGTTCGGATCAGATGAACTTCGCCGCACCATAAAGCGTTTTCGACGGGAGGGGAAACCGCGATTTTGGCGTTGGCGTGGGCTTTGCCCGCCCTACAGGGCAGCGATGGCTTCGGCGGCGGTCACGATCCGGGCAAACTCGCCGTTGAGATTGGTGAGGGTCATCGCGTGGATGTCTTCGGCCGAATGCGCATCGCCGTCCGGCCCGACCCGGTCGAACGTCCAGGTCGCGTCACGGACCAGCCGCGCATCGAATCCGAGGTTGCCGGCCATCCGGGTCGTCGTCTCGACGCAGTGATTGGTGGTGGCGCCGCAGATCACCAGCGTTTCGATGCGCTCCGCGCGCAGCCGGCTTTCCAGATCGGTGCCGATGAAGGCGCTGTTCACCCGCTTCACAATGACGGACTCACCTTCGAGCTCGCGCGCTTCGTCCTTGACCGGATAACCGGCGCCGCCTGGCAGGAACGACGAGCCCGGACGCGTGCCCTCATGGCGAATATGAAAGACCGGCATTCGGCGGCTTCGAAACGCATCGAGCAGACCGACGATCCGCGCGACGGCTTGCGGGTTGTTTCGCCGCCTGCCCGCGGCCTCCCACTGGTCGAACGCCCGCTGGACGTCGATGACGATCAAGGCGGTCCGCGCCGATGAATCTCTGCTCATGCGATCCATCATCGCCGTCAAACCTTCCGGGATCAATCCACTTGACGGTACCGCCTGAGCTAAGGCGCTTCCCGGTGATGTTGGATCCCCGAGCGATCCAACATCACCGGGAAGCGCCGTAGAAGTCTTGTGTTGGAGCATGTCCTTGTCGGCGAACCGGATCCCACTTCGCCGGGACATGCTCTAAGGCGCAAAAACATAGAAGGAGTGAACCCAGCCGAACGCCAGCGCGGTGTACCAGCCGACTACTGCCAGCAGCATGGTGCCGCAGGCGACTTGCGCGCCAAAACCCATATGCGGCGCCTCGACGAAGGTGCGCTGGGGATAGGCGCCGAAGCCGCGGGCTTCCATCGACATCACCATGGTGGACGCGCGGCGCAGCGCCCCGACGAGCAGCGGCATGGCGTAGCGCTTGCCTTCGAGGATGCGTCCGGCCACTCCCCGTTTGCGCACCACGCCACGCACCGCCTGGGCCGAGCGGATGATCTTGATCTCCTCCTCGATCGTCGGAATGATCCGCAGCGCGATGAAGAAGGCATAGGCGATCCGGTAGGGAATCTTCATCTGCGTCACGAGCGCGATGGCGAGTTCGCGCGGGTCGGTGGTCCGCACGAAGACCAGCGAGGCCAGGATGATGGCATAAATGCGCAAGGCCGATGCCAGCGCATAGTCCGCGCTCTCAAGATAGATCGGCTTGCCGAGAATGCGGAACAACTCGGTCGTCCCCGGCAAGGTCAGGGTCTGGATGATGAAGAAGCTGCTGCACGCCAGCAGAAACAGCCAGGTGCCCTGGAAAATTTCCCGTACCGTGATCCGCGCCAGGATGAGCGCCGTCGCCAGCACCATCACTGTGATCGCGATCTGGATCCAGGCGATGTAGGCGCCGAAGGCCAGCAGCGAGACCGTCAGCATCCACGCGAATTTCGTCAGCGGATCGGCGCGGTTGAAGATGGAATCGTGGGCACGGAACTGAAAAACGGTCGAACGTGACATAGTTCCCTCTCAGGCGATCATCGACCGGACCAGGTCCGCGATCGACAGAGTTGGCCCCGCAACGCGATCCGGATGGGATTTCGAAAGCGCCCCGGACACATCGAACACCGGCGGCGGCAATAGCGCGCTCTCCCTGAGTAGATCGGCTTGCGCAAACAGCGCTTGCGGCGTGCCGTCGAAGGCGATTTCGCCGCTGCGCAGCGCGATGGCCCGGTCGGCCCATTCCGCAACCAGGCGCACGTCATGGGTGATCATCAGGATGGTCGTGCCATAGCGCTCGCGAAGCCGATCCATCAGCCGCATCAGGTACTGGGCGCGTTCATGATCCTGCCCGATGGTGGGCTCGTCGAGCACCAGAAGGCGCGGCTCGAGCACCAGCATGGTCGCCACGCTGAGCCGGCGGCGCTCGCCCAGGCTGAGGTTGAACGGAGACCGGTGCCGGTAACGCGCAAGATCGACGATACCCAGAACTTCGTCGACCCGCTGCGCGATGAAGTCGTCGGCATAGCCGCGGACCTTGAGACCGTAGGCGACCTCTTCGTCGATCTGGTCGGTGACGAACTGGTGGTCGGGGTTCTGAAACACATAGCCGATCTCGGCCGAGATCTCGCGCGGGCCGAGATCTGAAATATCCCGGTCGCCAAGATAGACCGTGCCCCGCTCCACCGGGTTGATGCCCATCAGCGCACGGGCCAATGTGGTCTTGCCCGACCCGTTCTGCCCGAGCAGTGCGACGATGCCCCTGGTCTCGAGCTGGAGCGAGATGTTCTTCAGGATCGGCTTTTCACGCACATAGCCGAAGCTGAGATCGCGGATCGAAAGCAGCTTTTCCCCGACCAAAGCTTGCCGTGGTGCGGCCGCACCGGCGCTCGCCTGAGCCGGCCGCCCCTGCATGACTGCTTGCGCGAACGCGACGGCTTCAGTCACGTTGAGCGGCACGACATCCGGCGCCAACGCGATGCCGGCGGCTCCGGCGAGTTCGAGGGCAAATTCGCTGACCTGCGGGAACCAGGCGCTGGCGGCAACGGTTTCCGCCTCTTCGGAATGGCCCTCGCGGCGCCGGGCGAAGGCCGCTCGCGGCCTGCCGTCGAAAACCACCCTGCCGCGATCCATCATGATCACGCGGGAGACGCGGTCGGCCAATTCGTCGACCCGAAGTTCGACCATCACGATGGTCGTGTTGAACTCGCGGTTCAGGCGGTGGAGTACGGCGAACACCTCCGCCATGCCGGCGGGATCGAGATTGGCAGTCGGCTCGTCCAGTACCAGAAGCCGCGGACGGGCGGCCAGCACCGCGGCGATGGAGACCCGCTGCTTCTGGCCGCCCGACATGTCGAAGATCGAAAGGTCGCCTGCGTCCGGAAGACCGACGTAAGCGAGCGCCTCGGCTTGTCGGGCCATGATCTCGTCGGCGGGCCGGCAAAGGTTTTCCAGGCCGAAACAGACCTCGTCGCGAACGCGGGTGTTGATGATCTGGGCTTCGGGGTCCTGGAACACCATGCCGACCTCGGTCGCGAAGTTCGTCACCTTGGTGTCGGGCACCGATTTCCCGCACACCATGGCATGGCCGGCCAGTTCTCCGCGAAGGGTGTGGGGAATAGTACCGTTGAGAACGTTGAGCAGCGTGCTCTTGCCGCAGCCGCTCGGCCCGAGGATCAGCACGAACTCGCCCGGTTCGACGCGCAGCGAAACGCCGTTGATGACCGGCGTCGCCTCGCCGTCATAGGTGTAGGTGATGTCCCTGAGATCGACGATGGCCGACGACGCGCCGGAATCGTCCCGCGGTCCCGGCACTGCGGCCTCGGCATTTGCGCTGAATGGGACGGCGCGCCCCAGCGCGCCGTCCTCCAGGATTTCCGACATCAGGCCGTTTGGCCTTGCAGCCTGGTCTTGCCTTCTTCCGCCGCCACCGCCGTGCCGCGCACGACGCCGGCGCGGGCGAGGCCGCGGGCGATCGGACGGACCAGGACGATGGCATAGACGGCACCGCTGACCATGCGGATCGCAAGCGCGAGAAGATTATAGCCGAGGCCCATGTCGCCGACGCCGAAGAAATAGACCTCCGGCAACTGCTGCAGCAACGGCGCCAGCGCGCCGGACAGCGCGACGACGCCGAGCGTCCACTTCTTGTAACCGTAGAACGCGAACGCAATGTCGGACATGAAGCCCTGCAGGAAGCCCGCGCCGAGCACCATGACGCCGTTGGGATTGCCGGAAAGCACCTGAGCGACGCCGTTCATGGTCTCCGCTATCGTCGCCGCACCGGGCTTGCGGATGATGTAGGCAGCGAGCGGTCCGGAGATGTAGAAGCCGCCGCAGATGGCTGCGAAGGCCAGGAACCCATAGCTGCCCGAAAAGGTCATGAACAGGCGACCGAGCATGGCGTTCGGGGTGCCGAGCACACCGTTGATCACGCCGATCACGGCCATGATGACGATCTCCATCAGCGAGAAGCCGACGATGATCCCGCCGACATTGTTTCGGTTGCGCAGATAGGCGATCAAGGCAAGCACCAGCCCGATGGCGACAACGATGAGGTAGAGTACAGTCACGTTCATGGTACTGCTCCCAACACGAGGTCCGCAGGCTCCCCACCCGTTCGGGGCAGGCCGCCGTTGCACCGCTTAACTGCATCAAGCGTGCCAATACCTGTTCAGTACTCAGGCTCCCCAGTGCGGTCAGCTATGCATGCACGCGAAGCACCTCCGCCTCGGACGGAGGCGGCAGACGGCGGATCCGGCTGAGCCGCCGACCGTCGCGATCGAGCAGCGCGCTCCGGCGCGCTTCGGAACTGCCGAGAGCCCCTGGAATCACGATCGAGGTGTCCGAAAGAAACGTCGGCGGCATCTCTGACCGGGAACTCGGCGCAATTCCAAAACGAGACGGCATCGCGATTGGGCGCTCATTTTTAATGCTGGCAATCACTTTGTATGCAGTTGCCTAGCACAGCCGATGAAATCGTAAGCATGCGAGCCAGACGTCATCTGCACCGCAGGTCCCTCCTCCGCCCCATCCGGCTCCGGAAATGACGCCGCGTGACCGCGACAGCCGGGAAAAGGCTGCCCCGTTTCCCGCAAACTCTGGCCCGTTTCCTGCAAACACCTTCATGAAAGCGTCCTCCTGTAAGCCGTCGGGTCCCGGCCCCCGCGGTGAGACTCGATCATGCGTCCTCGACGGAGGCGCGCGCAGAAGAAGGCGGCCATGAAACTGGATTTCACCGATCAAGTCGTGATTGTCACCGGGGCCGGAAGCGGCATCGGGAAGGCCGCCGCCGTGGATTTTGCCAAAGCCGGAGCGATCGTCGTTGCGCTCGATGTGGTCGGCGCGATGCAGTGCGCTGACGAGATCGCTTCGATGGGCCTGCGCGCCGAGGGCCACGTAATGGACGTCCGCGACGCTGCCGCCTGGAGCGCGCTGGTCGACGCGCTGGTCGCCGCCCACGGCAAGGTCGTCGTGCTGGTGAACAATGCCGGCGTGGCGGTGCCCGGCGACACCGCGATCGATGTCTCGGAAGAGATGTGGGACAAGATGATGAACGTGAACGCCAAGGGCGTCTGGCTCGGCATGCGCGCGGTTTTGCCAGGCATGGTCGAGCGGCGCGCAGGCAAGATCTGCAATGTCGCCTCGACCGCCGCCCATATTGGGCTGCGCAACGCCGCCGCCTATTGCGCCTCGAAAGGCGCGGTTCTCGCGCTCACCCGGCAGGCCGGCGTGCAATACGCGCCGTTCAACATCCAGATCAACTCCATCTCGCCCGGCACCACGATGACGGGGCTGCAGCGCGACGTGACCGACGAACAACGCGCGGTGTTCAAAACGCTGACGCCCATCGACCGCTTCGCGCAATCCGAAGAGCTCTCGGGAGCCATCCTGTTCCTGTGCTCGCACGGCTCGTCCTTCATCACCGCCAGCGACCTCAGTGTCGACGGCGGGATGGTCGCGCTCTGATCCGGGTTGAGAGGACAGCGAAACGTGCGCGCAGATGTTCACCGCTTCGGCCTGATCGATCCCGGCGACGTATCCGGACTGCGCAAGGCTATCGAGGGCGGCGACGTCAAGCCCAAGGAGATCGTTGCCGTCATCGGCAAGACCCACGGCAACGGCCTCGTCAACGACTACACGCGAGGCTACCTCATGATGTCGCTGTCGTTCCTCATCGGCGGGCATACGGGAGAAAGCGCGCAGTCCGTCTGCGAGCGGGTGCCGTTCATCTTCTCCGGCGGGGTCGAAGGCGTGCTGTCGCCGCATTACGCGGTCTTCACGGTGTCGCCCGACGAGGGAAAAGCCTGTGGCCCATCGCTGGCGGTGGGCGTGGCCTTTACGCCTCCCCTGCAACCCGAGGATATCGGGCGGCAGAGGCAGATCGACCTGACCGCCGCGGCGGTGACGGCGGCCATGTCCAAGGCCCGGATTGCGGGCGCGGCCGACGTTCATTTCGTCCAGGTCAAGGGGCCTGCGTTCACGCTGGCCGATATCGTCGAGACCGTCAGGCGCGGACGTTCCTGCGTGACGGACAATCCCGGCAAGCTGATGGCGTTCGGACGCGCGGCCTCCGCGCTGGGAGTCGCCAGGGTGCTGGGGGAAATCGATCCCGCGCGCGCCGACGAGAGTTCGGTGCTGAAGGATTTCGGCGCCTGCTCCTCCGTGGCCAGCGTGTCGGCGGGGGTCGAGGTCAGGACCAACGAGGTCGTCGTCGTCGGCACCAGCGCGTCGTGGACCGGCCCGCTGACCATCGGCCACGCCTCGATGTCCGATCCGCTCGATATCGGCAGCGTGGTACGGCTCGCCCGCGATCTGGGCTTCAACGCCGAACCCCAGATACCGAGCCACCAAGCCACGCGCGTCCGGGCCGCTTTCGTGAAATGCGAAGCGCC
>JAQGJF010000414.1 GCA_028290765.1 Tardiphaga sp. | reverse complement strand
TCCCGCATGACTCTGTAGTGATCGGTCTGTTGGACCGTCACGGTCTCCAATCCGTATTTTGACAGCCGCAGCAGATGCGCATTTGGATACGCCATCAGCATCGGTGAGTGCGTGGCCATGACAACCTGGCAGATCCCGGATTTATCCATGCGCTGCAACAGTTTTAGAAATTCGATTTGCCGCGCCGGCGACAGTGCCGACTCCGGTTCGTCGAAGATAAAAATGCCTTGCTTTTGACAACGCTCCTCGAAGAACCGCAAAAACCCTTCGCCATGTGAATGGGAGAGAAAATCGGGCGGCGGCCCGCTTAGCGGTTCAAGTGCGGCTTCGTCAAGATATCGCGCGACTGAAAAGAAACTCTCGGCTCGGAAGAACCACCCGTTAGTGATCTTGGGCAACCAACTCGCGCGCAGTGCAGTCGATAACCGTCCACCCATGGCTTCGATCGCAATCGAATGATCGACCGGCATATAGCCTTTGCCACCTCCAGCTTCATCATATCCCGCGAGAGATGCTATTCCCTCAAGCAAGGTTGACTTCCCCATGCCATTTTCACCGACGATGATTGTGACGGCCCGATCAAAACTAAGCTCAAACTCATTTGACAGAAACGGGAGACAAAAGGGATAGGCAGCGGCGTCGGTAATTCGAGACGGCTCAAGCCAGACCCGCTTAAGATAAGGCGCAGGCAAATTAATCGTGCGGTTGCGTTTCAAGCCACAGCTCCTTTCGCAGGGAAGCAGGACGGATTATTTGTAGCATTGTGGTTCGTACATACGTCGGAACAGCGCGCGGTAATCCGCCCTGCTTTACTGCGCCCTACAAACTATTTCCTTGCTCGAGCACTTCCAGCACCAGTTCCATCGTCATCAGCACCGGATTGCCGCCGCGCGCCAGCCTTCCTTCGGCGAGGCCGCCGAGATAATCGACGATCGCAATATCAAGCTCCGCCTCCAGGATGTGGTCTGCGTCCAGTGCGATGAATCCGGACCGGATCGCCAGTTCGGTCGCGAACGGCACGACGCTTTGACCGTCGGTAAAGCGGGCACCGATGGTGCTGCCGACGCCGCCATGGAGTTTTGCGCGGAAAATGCCGTGCTGCCTGCAGAATGCTTCGAGCGCCGCGGCGACATCCTGGTTTGGCCGCATCCGCAGGGCGAAGGCCCGGCTGCTTGTTTGAATATCGGATGTTGAGCTGGCAACCGGCCCGAACAGCTTGAAATTGGTCTCGGGGTCCGGCTCGGCCGTGAATAGAGCGCCGTCGATCCCGAAAGCTTGCACCTCGAAAGACTCCGCGACCACAGTTTCCTCCGGCAATATATGACCGCCGCCAGCGTGTCCGTCGGCTTCCGTCCACAGGCCGTGGCAATGGAAGAAGGGAGTACCATCGCGGATGCCGAAAGTCATGGTCGCGATCTTCAGCCGCGTGATACCGGCGGGCCGGAAGGTGTCGCTGTAGAAGGCGGCATGCTGGTTGGTCTTCGCCAGCGCCGGCATGACATAGGCAAAGGGACCGAGCGCCCCACCCGTCCAGCGCAACACGCCGCTGGCGAATCCGGCCGCGGCAAAGCCGCGACGCGCGGCTTCCAGCAAGGGCAGACCGGCCTCGCAGGTGAAGAAGAAAGCTTGGCCCCGCGCCTCCACCCATTGGATGCGCTCGGGTGTGGGCGGACCGGGCTGGGCGACGCTGCGCATCAGTTGGTTGGCTTCGTGGTGAGATCAAGCAGTCCCCGCGCTTCGAGCTCGTCGCGGACCAGTCGTTTCGGCACCTTGCCGTAGCCGGATTTCGGCAGCGCGTCCCAGAAGAAGAACCGCTTTGGCATCTTGTAGCGCGGCACTTTTGTCGCCAGGAAGCCGGCCAGATCGGTCTCGGTCACCGAAGGCGCGCCTTCTCGCGCGACGCAGACGGCGATGCCCACTTCGCCCCACACCGGGTCCGGTACGCCGACGATGGCCACTTCGCCGATCGCCGGATGGGTGAGTATCTTTTCCTCGACCTCACGCGGATAGATGTTGGAGCCACCGGAGATGTACATGTCCGAAGCGCGGCCGGTGATGTAGAGAAATCCCTGTTCGTCCATATGGCCAAGGTCGCCTGTACGAAACCAGCCGTCGCGAAACGCCTTCGCATTGGCTTCCGGGTTATCGAAATAGCCGGCAAACACGGCGGGGCCGATCACGCAGATCTCGCCGGTCTCGAACGGTTTGACTTCGTGGCCGTCATCGGCCTGGATCTGGACCTGCATCCCGGTACGCTCGAAACCGCAGCTGCCGATGCGGGCATGCGGTCCGTCCTCGGGGTCGTGCAGCGCCGGCGGCAGCACGGTGATGTTGCCGGTGACCTCGCCGAGGCCGAAATATTGCACCAGCACCTTGCCGAGCTTCTTCAGCGCCGCCTTCTGGTCCTCGCGGTACATCGGCGCGCCGGCATAGATGACATGACGCAGCGACGAATGATCGTAGCGGTCGACGGCGGGATGCTCGACCATCAGCTTCAGGATCGTCGGCACCGCAAAAATATTGCTGACGCGATGCTTCTCGATCAACCGGAACGCCTCGTCGATGTCGAAGCGTTCGCTCGACAACAGGATGGTCGGCACGCCGCGCGCTGTTTGCACCAGTTGATGGATGCCGGCGCCGTGCGACAGCGGCGCGACCACCAGCGAGGCGTCATGCTCGGTCGTGCCCGGCATCAAATCGGCGAGATGGTTGGTGATCACGAAGGCCATCTGGCCATGGGTCAACACTGCCGCCTTGGAGCGCCCGGTGGTGCCGGAGGTAAAGAAAAACCAGCAGGGATCGTCGTAATCGACCCTTGCCTGCTCGATCCCGGAGCCCGCATGCGCGGCGATCGCCTCGCTCACGGACGTCTCGCCGACCCCGCCGTCGCCGATCCGCCAGAGGAAGCCGAGCCCAGGGCTCGCCGCGTGCACGGCAGCAGCATGCTCAGGAAAATCGCCGTGACACAGAAACGCCTTGGCGCCGGAGGCAGTGGCCAGCCAGGCGACCTCGTCCGGCATCAACCTGAAATTGGTCGGCACCCAGACCGCGCCGAGCCGGAACGCCGCGAACATCGACCAGAACATCTCGTCGCCATTCTTGGAGTGGACCAGGATGCGATCACCCTTGACGATGCCGCGCCCGGCCAGCGCCGCCGCCAGCGCCGAGACGTGGCCATCAATTTTCCGCCAGGTCAAGGAACGGTCGCCCCAGATGAAGCCGATCCGGTCGCCGTGCCGGCGGGCATTCTGGGTGAGCAGATGCGCGAGATTCATGACCCGGCGGGACATCGGCATAACCCCGCCAAGTGGCGCGGCTGTGGCTGCCCCGGTCACTGGATAGCCCCGGGAATGGAGGCCAAATCGGCCGCACGGCTCCTGTTGCCTCGCATACTGTCTCCGCTCCTACCACCGGGATCCTCTCGGTCCGGATTCGATGTTGTGCCCATAGTACATACGCTTCCACCCGGCGATTCAATGGACATTGAACCCTGCGCATCGCCATGACGTCTGATGCACGACCCGGTATTCCCGATGGAAGGACCCTTCATGATCACGCGCCGCTCCTTGGTCTTCACCGCGGCTTCCGGCCTGCTCGCGGCGATATCGGTGGGCGCCCTCGCCGCGCCGATCGCCAACGATCCACTGGCCATCGTCAATGCCATCTACACCCGCGTGGTGTCCGGCAATGGCGATCTCGGCGGCGCCTTCATGCTGAACGAGAAGCCGAAATATTTCTCGAAATCGCTGATCCGGCTGTGGGCCAAATCCGATGTCCGCTCGGCGGGTGAACAAGGGCCGCTCGATTTCGATCCCGCCACCAATTCGCAGGACCCGAGCGTCAAATCCTTTACAGCTACGGCCGAGAAGATCGACGCCGGCACCGCCACGATCGCGGTCAAGCTGCAGCGCGACCACGAGGTGCCGCGAAAGCATGCCGATGACGCGATGTCTTGCGCTATGATTTCGTGCGCGATGGCGGCCATTGGAAGATTGACGATATCCGCGGCGCCAGCGCCAAGCCGTGGTCGATGCGGGAGAAATTCAACTTTTCGCTCAGGCAATAGCCTTTCCGCCTTCCCCGCGTTTCGCTGCACGAGCTACGGGTCTATGATCAACTCACCCGCTCAAAGAACCGCGCAATTTCCGCGGCCGCCCGATCCGGGTCTTCACGATGCGGAAAATGACCGACATCCGGAAAAGGCGCGAGGTCGAGGTTCGAGAAGGTTTCGCTCAAGCGATCGGTCCAGGCATAGGGGAACAGTGGATCGTGTTCCGCCCAGCGGATGCGGGTCGGAACATCGATCGGAGGCAATGACGACGCCTCGCCTTTCATGATGGCGATGCGTCCGGCATGCGAGGCGCGGTAGTGGGCAAAGCCGCCTGCCAGATTCCCGGGCTTCATGAAATTATCGGTGAAAGCGTCGAGAACATCGTCGAATGCCTCGCCGCGATGGGCCCAGTGGCGAAGGAAGTGGGAAATGTAGCTGCGGCAGCTTTCCCGTGTCGCTCCGACCAAAGCCGGCGCCATCTCCATCTGGTTGAAGGACTGGTACCAGATCTCGTTCAGCCGATCCGGGGTCGCCATCCGGGGGCCGATGCCGGGATAGACGAAATCGAAGAACAACAGGCCGACGCATCGCTCCGGCGCCTTGCGGGCCAGCGGCTGCATCACCGCCCCGCCGACATCATGGCCGATGATACCGGCCCGCTGCAGTCCCAAGCCATCGAGCAGCGCCAGCACGTCACGGGCGTGGTCCTCAGGGCCGAACGGACCTGCCGGCTTGTCGCTATCGCCGAAGCCGCGCAGATCCGGCGCAAAAAGCTGAAAGCGGTCGGCCAGCCGCGTCATGACCGGCTCCCAGGTCAGCCAGAATTCCGGCCAGCCGTGCAAGAGCAGAAGCGGCCGCCCGTTGCCTGCACGTGCCACATGGAAGGTCGCGCCGTTGGCGCGGATGCTGAGGTGCTCGATCATTCCAGAAACACATGGTCACGGCCGGCCATTTGGCAAGGACGGTTCCGGCGCGGCTTCACTTCGGCTCCACGAACTTGAACGGCTTTGCCGTGATGCGGCGTTCCTTGTAGCACGACGG
Organism: Tardiphaga sp.; assembly: GCA_028290765.1. The sequence continues at coordinate 136 of JAQGJF010000414.1, read as the reverse complement.
GTTGCCGTGGCCGCCACAATAGGAGCCGTGCAGCGCGAGGCGTATGGTGCGCGGGCCAGCCGACGGACCTTGGCCATCCAGGATCTCGATCACGCGCACGCGGTCATTGAACACGCTGCGGACCTTGCCGCTCGGC
>JAQGJF010000409.1 GCA_028290765.1 Tardiphaga sp. | reverse complement strand
CAGCTTTCGAAAAGCTGCCGACCTCCACCGCTCGCACGAACATACGCAGCGCGCCCAGATAGTCCATTTTGGCGCCTCCGTATCGCCCTTGCGACGAAACGTCGAGCACTCGCCGATCAGCCCTTGCTGCCAGCTTCGGCATCCCGGGCGAGGCCTTCGGTCGATTTCAACCGGCACTCCAACATTTGTTTGCGCGTTTCGCAATCATCATTTCCAGCTGCGGGAATTGGGGCTGACGGCCCGGCATGATGGATGCCTGGGTAGGTTTTGCCGCCAATTCCGATCCAGACCTCGAACCCCGAAAGGTTGCGCTCGGAAGCCAGTCCTCTGAGCCGCCCGTGCCCTTAGGGCCTGGAGATCTAAAATCCCAAATGGCTACCCTCCTGGTGGCCTACACGCGTGTGCCGCCGTCCCACTGGGAAGCTTTTGCATTGTCGGTCTTAAAAGCCGCCAACGAAGCCACATGCCCGTGCATACTCGTTCGAAGATGACATATGGAATCTCAGAATATTGATGGATTGCCGCCAGAGGTCCGAAGCGCGCTAACGCGAATGTGTGGGGCCTGACCTAGCGGCGCAACGCCATTTCGCTGGCTACCTTGAAGGCTCGAAATTTCTCGTTTTTTTGCACCTTGGGCGTCTTTGTTGTGGCAACCAGAGTGCCGTTGTACGCGAGGAAGATACCCGCATCAGCTTTACCGAAAAGAGGGTGACCGCTATCACCTACTGTAAAAGCAATTACGCTGCGGACGATTGACTTCATTTTCGCGCCCACCCTATTTGTTACCGAACAGCAGCGCCGCTATTGTCTCTGACCTTGAAGCACTGGCCTCCCAATGGGATTCATTCGGCGGAGGCCCGATGTGGCTCGACTGCCATTCCTTCATGGGCGAGTCGGGCGAGACCCGAATGCAGAATGGCCGCGACGATGGCGCCGACGATCGGAGCTGTCAGGTACAGCCAAGCATCGCTAAAATTGGCGGTCGCGACCATCGGGCCAAGCGCCCGCGCCGGGTTGAAGGCGGCGCCGGTGAGCGTCCCGCCGATGACGATGTTGAGGGTCAAAGTCATGCCGATTGCCAGCGGAGCGAGGCTTTCGGCGCGGCCCGCAACCGCTGTGCTGAGTACCACCGTGACCAGGAAAAACGCGACCACGGCCTCGATTACGAAGCCGGCTACGGGCGTGATCGTAAGAGATGTGGCGCCCAGAGCCAGGTTGTGCGCGAGCGACGTCCGCTTCCATCGCCCACGAAGTGAATCAGCCCCTCGGCGCTGTCGTCAATGCCGCAGCGGCCTGCCGGCGCTGGCTCGACGGCAATATCCCCAACCTCGACGAGGCGCGCTCCGCTGTGGACTGGATCGTCAACAAAGGCAATCGGGCAAGCGAGGTGATCCGTCGCGTGCGGTCGCTTGCGAACAAGACCGAAATTGAGAAGGTGCCGCTCGACGTCAATGACATCATCAGGGAGGCTATCGCGCTGGTGCAGCGTGAGATCATGAGCTACCGGGTGTCGTTGCGGTTGGAGGTGGCGCCCGCGTTGCTTACGATCCTGGCTGATCGGGTCCAGCTGCAGCAGCTCATTATCAACCTGGTGATGAATGGCGTTGAAGCAATGCAATCGGTCACGGACCGACCGCGCGAACTGACGATCGGATCGCACCAGAACCAAACTCGCCAGGTCGTGGTCACTGTAACGGATTCCGGCGTCGGGGTCTCTGCCGAGGACACCGACCGGTTGTTCAACGCCTTCTTTACCACCAAATCCGGTGGTATGGGTATGGGACTATCGATCTGCCGTTCGATCCTTGAGGCTCACGGGGGACGGATGTCGGCCGCCAACAATGAGGGGGCCGGGTGCGAGGTTTCAGTTCACGTTGCCATTGCAGCAAGAGGACAAACTGTGACCGGAGACTCAAAATCGCGCGACAACCCTGCAAGTGCAGCGCAACCGATCGTCTTCGTCATCGATGACGATGTGGCGATGCGCACGACCCTCAGCAGTCTGCTCCGATCGATGGGCTTGCGGGTCGAACTGTTCGGTTCGGCCCAGGAGTTTGCGCAGATCAAGATGCCGGATGTTGCAAGCTGCCTGGTCCTCGATATCCGGCTGCCGGGGGTCAGCGGCCTCGACTTTCAGGCCAAATTAGCCGAGGCGGATATTCGCATCCCGATCATCTTCATGACTGGCCACGGAGACATTCCGATGTCGGTCAGGGCGATGAAAGCTGGAGCCATCGACTTTCTGACGAAACCGTTCCGGGACCAGGATATCCTGGATGCCGTGACCAGGGCGATCGAGCGCGATCAAAAAAGACGCGAAAGCGAAAAGGGCGTTTCGGAACTGCGAATCCTGTTCGACTCCCTGACGTCACGCGAGCGGGAGGTATTGGCACTGGTCGTTGCCGGACAGATGAACAAGCAGATCGCGGCAAAATTGGGCATCACTGAGATCACAGTGAAGGTCCATCGTGGCCATATGATGCGAAAAATGAAGGCGCGGTCGGTGATTGACTTAGTAGCGACGGCCGACCTGCTCGGAATTCGTCGCCCGAGCCACTAGAGCCTATACTCAGGTATCCGTTTCCAATCCCTGTACGTGATGCTATCTGCAGTCGGGGCGACGGTGAGTCCATGGGATCTCTGTGTTGCCGTCAAGGAAGAGTAGTTTGTCAAAATTACCGGTAGTTGCAATCATTGACGATGATGCATCCGTGCGCGCGACGACGGATAGCCTTGTGCGATCGCTAGGTTGTGTCGTCTATACGTTCGCATCCGCCGAAGAGTTCTTGCGGTCGAACCGCCTCGATGACTTCTCGTGTGTGATCGCGGATGTCCAGATGCCCGGCCTGAGCGGCGTCGAGTTGCAAGCCAGTTTGATTACCCAAGGTTACCGGGTGCCTTTCATATTCTTCACGGCTTTCCCTGATGAGCGGGTTCGTGCGCAGGCCCTCAAGGCTGGGGCGATTTGTTACCTGACCAAGCCCTTCCATGGAGACAGCCTTGTCCAGGGTCTCCAAGTTGCGCTGAATAAGCATGACGGCGGCGTCTCCGACTAGAGTCCCCCAGCGTGGTCAGCTAACGCACATTTCGCGTTTGTACCGCGCTAACGGTGGTTTAGATCAGCAAACACAGCTGCGACCACTTGGCCAGATCAGGCAGCCTGTGCGTTGGTCAAGCGTGGGCCGGTTGCCCAAACCGCCCGTCGCACGATTAAACCGAGGTATAGTGGGTCTCAACGATTTCGGTAGTCAAACTAAGCTCGGTAGCAATGGAGTAATTCGACCCGGGCGAACTAGGCTGGTGAGATAGGCATTCAGTGAAATGTAGGCTGATCGACCCAAGTCCTAGAGGTGGAACTCATGCTCGCGAACCCTCGGTGTTCAAACATTCCATCTCATGGTCCGTTCGGCCGGGATACCCGCAAAGCGCTCAACGCTTCGGAAGGGGCCGGCGAGCACGCCGAACTGCAAGCTCATTCGAGTGCCCATCGATCGATGGTCAATGCGAGCAAACATGCCGTGGAGGTTTTTCCGCCGGATATTGTGAGGCGTCACGCCGTGGCATGGGACAGCATGGCGGCCGAGATCGTGCAAGCCACCAGACCCGAAAGGATGGAATTTCGCTTTCGTGCCCCACTTCACCTGCTTGCGGTATATGAACAGGGGTTACGAAGCGACGGGGAGACGGTTGTCGATGGTCTGCCACGGTCGAAGCTGCGAGACGTGAGGCGAAAACTTACTTTCGTGCCAGCCGGTCATGTGTATCGCGACGAATGGCAGGGAACGCGCGTTCTGACGCGCGTTCTATACTTCTATTTTGATCCCGCCAGGATGCCGACGCATCATGAGACAAATGTCGTGCCTACGGCTCTGGCGGCACGGCTTTTCTTCGAAGATCCGACACTGTCGGACACGGCGCTCAAGCTGAAGAAATTAATCGAGCGTGCCGGTGCCGATAGCAGCCCTTATCTCGAAGCCCTCGGCATCGTACTGGCGCACGAACTTATTCGGCTCAGTGCCGAGCCGCCGCGTATCGAAGCTCCGATGCGGGGCGGCCTCGCCGTCTGGCAGCAGCGCGTGATCACCTCCTACATTGAAGAACATCTCGCCGAGCATATATCTCTCGCCACTCTGGCGGGGCTGGTTGGCCTCAGTCCATTCTATTTTTGTCGTGTCTTCAGGCAATCGTTCGGCACGCCTCCGCATCGATACCACAGCAAACGTCGCATGGAACGCGCCAGGACATTGCTGGTGGAATCGGCGACGTCGGTGACGGAAATCGGATTAGCGTTAGGCTTCCGCGAGACAAGTGCGTTCACCACGGCGTTTCGCAAGGCAACCGGTCAGACCCCGACCGCATGCCGTCGAAACCTCGCAAGTATTCCTCGCGACCAGCAGAAAAGCATGGCGCCTCTGTAGTCCTTTGGGGGATAATTCTATGCAACTGCCGGAGTTCACGCGCTCGACGACGCTGCGGTGGAGCTTGCTGGTAGCGGGCATATTTGCCGCGTTTATAGTTGCATTGCTTGGGTTCCTCTACCTGAAGATGAAAAATGAGCTGACGTCGCGGTCGGACCGTTTGATCTCGGCGCAAATCGGCGTGTTGGCGGACTTAACGCCGGCTCGGAGGTTGGACGCGATCAATGAACACCTGAAGCAGGATCCGGCTCGCGTGCGGCTGGCGGGACTGTTTGACTCAAACGACCGCAGGATCGCGGGTAACCTGGAAGGTCTGCCACCCGATCTCAAAATCGACAATGCTGTACAGAGCGCTGTGGTCGCCCGGACAGACGAAAGAGGTAGAGAGCAGCAGTCGGCTCGCCTGATCGCGCGCACCCTGCCGAACGGCGACGTGCTGGTGATGGGAAGAAATGTCGAGGAAGTCGGCGAGTTTGCACGTGTCGTTGGCCGGGCGCTCGCAGTTAGTCTGGCTCCCATTGTGCCTCTTGGTATTGCGGTCGCTGCAGCGTTGAGAACCCGGGCCCGGAAGCGCATAGTAGAAGTTAATGAGCGGGTTCAGCGCATTGTCGCTGGAGACCTGCGTGAACGGCTTCCGCATCGAAAAGCGGATGATCCGTTCTCCAAACTTGCGGCGATAGTCAACGGCATGCTCGACGAGATGGAGTCCCTCATCCATTCACTTGCAGGCGCGGGCAATAATATCGCTCACGATCTACGTACACCGCTCGCGCGTGTGCGGCTGATGCTCGAGCGAGGTCGCACCAACGCCAGGACGCTGGAGCAGTTGCAGATGACTGCAGACAAGGCGATAGAGGGAATAGATCAATCGCTATCGGTCATCGCCGCAATTTTGCGGCTTGCGGAAATCGAGAACAGCCAGCGATTGGTCGGCTTTGGCAAAGTTGCGCTGACGGATCTCGTGCGCGAAGTGGGCGACATGTACGAACCGATCGCGGAAGACAAAGGTATTGATCTCTTGATCCACTCGCCGCATGAACTATGCGTGCATGGTGACCGGGACCTGTTGATCGAGGCGGTCGCCAATCTCGTCGACAACGCCGTCAAATTTACGCCTACCGGCGGGCAGGTCGAAATCGGAGTATTCGGTGGGAACGGCGAAAACATCGTGCGCGTCAGGGATACTGGTTCCGGTATAAGCGAACATGAGCGCGACGCCGTCTTGAGGCGGTTCTACCGTTCGGATAAAATGAGACACACAGCAGGCTTTGGTCTCGGTCTGAACCTGGTAACCGCGATTGTGAAGTTGCATGGCTTTCGATTCACGATCATTCCGGGGTCTGGGTGCGTTGCCGAGATAGCATGTCCTGCTTTGCTTTAGAGTTGAAGGAGTAGTGGCAGTTGGGCTTCCCTCGACGGAGGTCCTCGGGGGCTCGGGTATCGCCCCACTGAAGGACATTGGTTTGCGCGCCACGGTGTTGAGGTCTGCAAATACGGATACCGCCTCAACTCGATGTGAATTCCTTAAACCCAATTTAGTTGGTCTCCATTCTGTCGCGAGAGATGAGATCGAGACAGACGGGACCACATCGATCTCTGCACCGATTTTGCCGATGTTTGGTCAATCTTGCTTGATTCCAGTCCACCTCGTGGAGCTTGCGTTTGGCAAGGCCCGAACGGCTGCGCTGGTCAAGAAACCGAGTCAGGCGCGCGGGGACGCGATCAACCACGGTCGCGTTGCAGCCGTTGCGGCGTAGGGCTACACCGAGATACAAGGCCGCCTTCCGATCGTCGTCCATGGCGAGGTCATTGGCGCCATGAGGGCGTGCTTCGACGCGCCGGAGCACGACGCGCAAATCGCGCAAGCCGGGCTGGCGGCGGTCCCCCATTGAATTGAAGCCAGGCGAGTGGCGCGATGAGCCGGAGGGCGCCCGCTCTTTGGACGCCTCGCGGGGTGCAACCTCAGGATGCGGTGCCTGCAATCACCGGCAGGGTGAACTGAAACGTGGCACCATGGGATGGGTTTGCCGTCGTCCACAGTCGGCCACCGTGGGCTTCCACGATCGAACGGCAGATCGAGAGCCCCATGCCCATACCGCTGGATTTGGTGGTGAAGAAGGCGTTGAAAAGCCGGTCGGCGTTCTCCGTGGAGATTCCGACACCGGAGTCCGCCACAGTGACCAGCACGCGATGGGTTTCGTCCTGCTGCGATCGCAGCACCAGTTCGCGCGGTCGGTCCGAGACCGATTGCATCGCTTCAATGCCATTCATCACCAGGTTGATGATCACCTGCTGCAGTTGCACTCGATCACCCAGGATCATGGGTAGACCGGGTGCCAAATCTGTTCGCAACAACACCTGGTGGCTGTCCATTTCGCGCTGCATCAGGGCGATGGCCTCCTTGACCGCATCGTTGATGTCGAGCGGGACCTTCTCCAGGTCGGTCTTGTTTGCGAGCGCCCGAACACGCCGGATCACCTCGCCCGCCCGATGGCTTTCCTTGATGATCCAATCCACAGCGCTGCGCGCTTCATCCAGGTTGGGGGTGCCGCCGTCGAGCCAGCGCAGGCATGCCGCCGCGGCATTGACGACGGCGGCGAGTGGTTGGCTCACTTCATGGGAGATTGAAGCAGTCAGTTCTCCCAACGTCGTCACGCGCGTGACATGC
>JAQGJF010000404.1 GCA_028290765.1 Tardiphaga sp. | reverse complement strand
TGTTTTCCAGAACAGCGACCGGCGGCTGATCTTCGCCAGTCCGTACCAGCGCGACTTCACGCTGATCGGCACCGTCGCAAAACCGTTCAAGGGCGATCCGGCGATCGTATCGATGACCTCGGGCGAGATCGCCTATCTCTGCGATGCGGCGAACCGGTATTTTCGCGAACGGGTCGAGCCATCCGACGTCATCCGGGCGGTCTCCGGCGCCAATGCGGTTATCGAACCCGAAAGCCGGCGCGTCACGCCGGATGGGACGATGACGTTCGATCACGGGCGGGGCAGGGCGCCGCTGCTGACGATCCATGGTGGCGACGTCACGATGTCGCGCCGGCGCGCCGAAATCGCGGTGACGAAATTGACGCCCTTCTATCCGATGTCGCCGCGCTGGACCGCGAAGGCGCCGCTGCCGGGAGGCGATTTTCTCCATGCGTCGTTCGACGACCAGGTCGACCGCGCACGCGACCGCTGGCGATTCCTCGGGGAAGACCATGCCCGCCGGCTGATCGCGGCCTATGGCACGCGCATCGCGGACGTGCTCGGCGACGCGCACGGCCTGGACGACCTCGGCCCGGTGTTCGGCGCCGATCTCACGGCTAAGGAAGTACGCTATCTGATGGCCAGGGAATGGGCCCGCTTCCCCGACGACGTGCTGTGGCGGCGCTCCAAGCTCGGCCTGACCATGCCGGCACCGGACCGGCAAGCGCTGGCGGAGTTCATGGCCAATCCCGGATGAGCACGATTGAGTGAGGGCGATCGACAATCCTGTGGCTGCGGGGCGTACCGCGGTTGAGCCGAACCCGATCCACCGCTAGCGTAGCACGGGCGTCGGGCTGGCAAGGATCATGGCTGAGGACATCGCGAACACCGAACCGCAGGCGGCGCCGGCCGATGCGCCGCTGCTGCACATCGATGCGGTGGTGAAGAAGTTCGGCACCTTCGCCGCGGTCGACCGGTTGTCGCTCGAGATCCGGGCCGGCGAGTTCTTTGCACTGCTGGGCCCCTCGGGCTGCGGCAAGACCACGTTGTTGCGGATGCTCGCCGGATTCGAAACCCCCGATGCCGGCCGCATCCTGCTCGGCGGGCGGGACATCGCTTCGGTGCTGCCGCATCAGCGGCCCGTCAACATGATGTTCCAGAACTACGCGCTGTTTCCGCATCTCAGCGTGCGTGACAATATCGCGTTCGGCCTCAAGCGCGCCGGGATGCCGCGTTTGCAGATCGCGACCCGCGTGGCGGAGATGATCGCGCTGGTGAAGCTCGAGGGTCTGGCCAAGCGCCGTCCCGAACAGCTGTCGGGTGGGCAAAAGCAGCGCGTGGCGCTGGCGCGCGCGCTGGCCCGGCGGCCGCAGTTGCTGCTGCTCGACGAGCCGCTGGCGGCGCTCGACAAGAAGCTGCGCGAACAGACCCAGCTCGAATTGATGCAGCTGCAGCGCCGGCTCGGCACCACCTTCATCGTCGTCACCCACGATCATGAAGAAGCCATGACCATGGCCGACCGGATCGGCGTGATGGACTCCGGCCGGCTCGAACAGGTCGCGACGCCGCGCCAGCTCTACGAGGCGCCGAAATCGCGCTGGATCGCCGAATTCGTCGGCGACATCAACATGCTCGAAGGCCAGATCGCTTCGCGCGCGGAGCATCGCTGGATCGTCGCGACCCGCGACGCCGGAACGGTGGTTGCCGCCGCGCCGCGGCAATCGACCGAGAAAACCGCGATCTGCGTCGCAATCCGCCCGGAAAAAGTAAAACTGTCGCGCCGCGGTCCGGCATCCGACGCCGACAGTGCTGGTACGCTTAACCGGCTGGAAGGCGAGGTCACCGGCGTCAGCTATCTCGGAGGTCTCACGACCTACCAGGTCAAGCTCGACGCCGGTGCGACCTTGCGGGCGTCGCTGGCCAACACCGCGCGGCTCGATATCGATGCCTACAGCACCGGCCAGCGCGTGGTGGCGTGGTTTGCGCCCGACGATTGCGTGGTGCTGGAGCAATGAGCGGGCGCCGCATTTTTGCGCGTCCCGCCCGCTTCGCGGCAATCGCGCCCTATCTCTGGATGGTGCTGTTCTTCCTGGTGCCGTTCGGCTTCGTACTGAAGATCGGCCTGTCGCAAACCGCCATCGCGCAGCCGCCTTATACGCCGGTGTTCGACCTGACGCAGGGATGGACGGCGTTCAAGGCCGGGTTTGCGGCGCTGTCGCTGGATAATTTCAGGCTGCTGGTATCCGACGATCTCTACATCCTGTCCTATCTGCGCAGCCTCGTCGTGGCGCTGGTCTCGACCGCAATCCTGCTCGCGATCGGTTACCCGATCGCCTATGGCATGGCGCGGCTGTCGCGCGGGTGGCAGAGCGTGGCGATGATGCTGGTGATCGTGCCGTTCTGGACCTCGTTTTTGATCCGCATCTATGCCTGGATCAACATTCTGCAGCATGACGGCCTGCTCAACAAAATACTGCTGGCGCTGCATATCGTGTCGACGCCGGTGGTATGGCTGTCGACCGACAGCGCGATGTATCTCGGCATCGTCTATTCCTATCTGCCGTTCATGATCCTGCCGCTCTATGCGACGCTGGCCAAGATGGAGCCAGCTCTGCTGGAGGCCGCCGCCGATCTCGGCAGTTCGCCGCGCGAGGCGTTCTGGCAGGTGACTTTCCCGCTGTCGCTGCCCGGCGTCGGCGCCGGGGTGTTGCTGTGCTTCATTCCGATCGTCGGCGAATTCGTGATTCCCGATCTGCTCGCCGGCTCCGATAGCATGATGATCGGCCAGACCCTGTGGCTGGAATTCTTCACCAACAAAGACTGGCCGGTGGCCTCCGCCACCGCGATGGTGCTGCTGGTGCTGCTGCTGGTGCCGCTGTTGATCTACGACCGCCTGCAGCGCCGGCAGCTGGAGGTTAGGTGATGGGCAGGGCGTGCGCGACCTCACCACGAGTCGTGCCTGCGACCGCAGGGGCCCAAACGGCGCGGTATCTATTTTTGGCACGGGATCTGACGCCTGTCTTCTCCAGCGAAGCCAGGGGTTATGGGTCCCTGCGTTCGCAGGGACGACCCGTTGATAGGCCTTCCCTTTCCAGCGGGGCTCTCCCATGCGCCCGCTGACGCTCTCCCGCTTCAACGTCGCCTCGCTCGCGCTCGGGCTGGCGTTTCTGTATCTGCCGATCGTGATTCTGGTGATCTATTCGTTCAATGCCTCGCGTCTGGTCACGGTGTGGGGCGGCTGGTCGCTGCGCTGGTACACGGAATTCTTCCGTGACCAGGCGATGCTCGACGCGGCCTGGATGAGTTTTCGGGTGGCCTCGGTGTCGGCGACGCTGGCGACGCTGCTCGGCACGCTGGCGGCGGTGGCGCTGTCGCGCGGCGAAGGTTTTCGCGGCCGCACGCTGTTTTCCGGCATGCTGTACGCGCCGCTGGTGATGCCCGAAGTGATCACCGGGCTTTCGCTATTGCTGCTGTTTGTGGCGGTCGGCGCCGGGCGCGGCTTCTGGACCGTCACCATCGCCCATACCACGCTGACGATGTGCTTTGTCGCCGTCGTGGTGCAGTCGCGGCTGCGCGGCCTCGACCGCAGCCTGGAGGAGGCTGCGATGGATCTCGGCTGCGATCCGCTCCGCGCGTTCCTCGCCGTGACGCTGCCGCTGATCGCGCCGGCGATCGCGGCAGGCTGGATGCTGGCCTTCACGCTGTCGCTCGACGACCTCGTGATCGCGAGTTTCACCACCGGCCCCGGTTCGGCGACGTTGCCGATCCGGATCTATTCCGAAGTGCGGCTTGGCGTGAAGCCCGAGATCAACGCCATCTGCACCCTGATCATCGGCCTGATCGCGATGATTATCGTGGTGGCGTCGTTCGCCTCGAAATTGTCGAGCGCCCAAGGTGAGAGTGCGGCGCCTCTGTGAAGCGAGTGCCCCTCACACCGGCGTATAGATCACGAGCTTCAGCGCTGGATCGTCATTGGCCTGGAAGCTGGCATGCTCGAAGCACAGCAGGCCGCGCGTGGGATGGTGCATCAGTTTGCGGCCGCTCACGACGTTGCGGACATCATGGGCTTCCCACCAGGTGGCGAACTCCGGACTGCCGTCGCGCAGGCGACCCAGCAAATCGATGAAGGCGGGGTCGCCGGCCCACAGATCGTGCGTGGCGCGAAACTGCGCCACCATGTGCCTCGCCATGACGGACCACTCGTCCCCGAACAATTGCTTGCTGTGCGGATTGGTCAGCATGTTGATCAGGGTGTTGCGATCGGTCTCCTTAAGGCGGCCGAAGGCGAAGATGTCCTCGGCGGCTTCATTCCACGCCAGCACGTCCCAGCGCCGGCCGGTGACGTAGGCGGGTTGATGGATGGTGTCGAGCAGGCGCCGGATCGAGTCGGGAACGTTCTCGAGGGCGAATGTGCGCCGGTCGGCATCCCGCGCCAGTACACGCAGATGGGCGTGTTCGGGTTTGCTGAGCCGCAGCGCCCGGGCCAGTGCATCGATCGTGGTGACCGAAGGGCTGACGGTGCGGCCCTGTTCCAGCCGGATGTACCAGTCGACGCCGATGCCGGCGAGTTCGGCGACCTCTTCGCGTCGCAGGCCGGCGGTGCGGCGTCGTCGGCCGCTCACAATGCCGACAGCCTTGGGACTCAGTTTCTCGCGCCGTGATCGGAGGAAATCGCCGAATTCGACGCGTCGCGGATCCGCCATGGTTGGCCTCCGGGTCCAGAGGGGGACTGTATAATCCTAGGATAATACCAGGCCTTCATGGCTCGGAAAAGGCCTGCGAGGATAGCGCTTCCCTCCACGGAGCCATGACCCATGAAAGCTGCCATCCTGAAGGCGTTCGGAACGCCGCTCGCCGTCGAAACGTTCCCCGATCCGGTGCTCGGCACCGGCGAGGTCATCGTCGATGTCGTGGCGACCCGCGTCCTGTCCTACGCCAACGAAGTGTTCAGCGGCGAACGTAAATATCTGCTCGACCTGCCGGTGGTGCCCGGGCCTGGCGCCATTGGCCGCGTACGCGAGATCGGACCCGACGCGACGCATCTCGTTGCCGGCGACTGGGTGTTTTGCGATCCGACCGTTCGCTCACGCGACGATGTGGTGTCGCCCGACATCACACTGCAGGGCTGGAGCGCGCGCGACGAGGGCGGGCTGCGGCTGCAGAAGCATTTCCGCCACGGCTCGTTCGCGGAGCGGCTGCGGGTGCCGACCGAGAACGTCAAGAAGATCGGCGCCATCGACGAGGCGGATGCGGCGTCCTGGTGCGCTCTGGGCACGCTGCTGGTGCCCTATGGCGGCTTTCTTGCGGCAAATCTGCAAGCCGGAGAGACGGTTCTTGTCAGCGGCGCCACCGGAAATTTCGGCAGCTCCGCGGTGGCCGTCGCGCTGGCGATGGGCGCGCGGTGTGTCATCGCGCCGGGCCGCAACGAGACGGTGCTGAACGATTTGGCGCGACGTTTCGGAGATCGCCTGCGAACTGTGACGCTCAGCGGCAACGAGGACGACGATCGCGAACGGATGAAGCAGGCGGCATCGGGCCCGATCGATTGCGTGCTGGATTTGCTGCCGCCCTCTGCGCCCACCACCGCGGTGCGTGCCGCCGCGATGGCTGTGCGACCTTATGGGCGGGTGGTGCTGATGGGGGGCGTCGGGATGGCCGGAGGTCCGGGATTGGATCTGCCCTATCCATGGATCATGCGAAACTGCGTCACCCTTCAAGGCGTGTGGATGTATCCGCCGGACGCCGCCATCCGTCTGGTCGGGCTGATCCGCTCTGGATTGTTGAAGCTGGACCATTTCGACACGACGACGTTCGATCTGGACCACGTCAATGAAGCCGTCGCGCATGCCGCCGCCAACGCCGGTCCGTTCCGATTGACCGTGATCCGGCCTTGATCGCCGATCTAGTTCGCCTTCGCCGCGTCCGCCGGCGCTGGCGTCGGGGTTTCGGCGGCGGCGCCAGGCGTTGCTTTCTGGCCGCCGCCGGTAAAACGCTCGAGCACCGAGCGCACCGCGTCGCGGGTCTTGCGGTCCTTCACGGCGTCGAGCAGCGGCGCCGACGCCGGCGAGCGCCTTATCAAACTTTCCGGATCGGGAAAGATCAGGGGATCGTCCCACGGGCCCTGCACCACGAACGGCAGGTCGAAACCCGGCGGGGCATTGGCAGCCGAGGTCAGGCTGGCCACGCCCTTCAGATCGTATTCGCGCTGCGGCACCGAGGCGGTGCCGGTGAGCGTGAGGCGGGTGGACGGACCCTCGACGCGGACGTCTTCGGCGGTGGCGATGCCGTCGCTGAACCGCACCGAAACATTCAGGTTGTTGTAGGGGGTCTGGCCGCTGCGGAAGTTTCCGCCGCCGGACAGCGGCCGGCGCTCCAGCCGTTTCAACAATTGCTCGGCGTTGAAGCCGCCGATCGCGCCGTCATGTCCGGTCAGTGTCGCGGTGCCATCGAGCGACTGCGCCAATCCGAACGGGCTCGATCCCGATGCCACCAGGGCGACGCTCAGATTGCCGCGTCCGGTGAGCTTATTGACGCCGAACAGGTCGCTGGCGCAGGCCTGCAGATCGACATCGGTGAATTGAAACTGCGCCTTGACGTCGGCAACCGCATCCGAATGCGCGATGCCGAACGATCCCTTGACGATGCCGCCATACATCTGGGCTTCGCCGACGCTGAGCGCCAACGTGCCGCCGCGCAGATTGGCGCCGAGCGCGGTGCGCCCCAGCATCGAGGAGCCGACGGTGACCTTGGCCGCCGACAGCCGCATGTCGAGGTCGGTGGTCGACAGCGAATGCAGATCGAACAGCTGCCGGTTCCAGTCACGGGCGCCGGAGGCGAGCAGGCGGACGGTCGAGATGTAAGGCGTGAAGTCGAGGGCGCCGGCGGCCAGCGTCGCCTGCAAGGTCTGGCGGCCGTTGTTGCTGTAGGTCATCACGCCCTCGGCGACGTTGCCGTCGAGTTCGATATTGACGTTGGTGAGCGCGATCGAGGGACCCACGATATTGGCCCGCGCCTTCATGGCAAAGCGGCCGAAGCCGCCGCTGCCGGGCGGGCCCTGTCCGGCCCAGCGCAGCGCGTTGCGCAGCGAGGCGCTGTCAGCGGTGAGGGTGCCTTCCATCATCATGCTGGTCCGGTTGGCGACCGTGCCGTCGAAGGCGAGTTTCAGCGGCGCGCCGGCGATGCGCGCCTTCAATCCGGACCGCTCGCCCGACAAGGCGGCGATGAAGTCGCTGACGCTGATCGAGCCGTCGATGCGTTCACCGCGCCAGTCGAATTGCCCGGTCGCCGCGAAGGAACGCGAAATCGACGGCCAGGCCAGCGACAGGTCGATATCGCCGACGGTCTCGGACAGATGAGCTATTTCATCCTGGTAGGTCAGCACGCCGTCCTGGATGCGGATTTCGGAGAATGACAGCGGCGTATCGGCGCCGGGCCTCATGGTCCGCGCCAGTGCCTGGATGAAGGGCGTCCAGTTGCTTTCGCCGTCGGGGCTGCGGATTACCCTGATATGCGGACGCAGCATCATCACATCGGAGATTTCGAACCGCTGCACCAGCAGCGGCAGCAGCCGCAGATTGGCGGTCAGCACATCGACGGCGAGCGCCGGATCGGTGTCGCCGCCGCCCTTCAGCCCGACATCGTGAAACGAGACGTAGCTGCCCGGAAATACCGAAACCTCGATGCTGCCATTGACCACGAGGTCGAGGCCGGTGACGGCGCGGATCTGAGCTTCCACGGCCTGACGCAACGCATCCCGGTTGAGAAACCAGGACATCGCGATCAAGCCGATCAGCACGAGGCAGAGGACCGCCAGAACAGGCATCCCCAGGCGTTTCATTCCTTGGGCCTTCGTCAAAGACATTTCCCGGTCGGATCGATGTTCTAAAGCAGGGCGAGACCCCCAGTCCCTACACGAAGTCCCTCAAGGCCCAGCCGGTGCAATTTGATGGGTTTTCTTGACCCTTTCAAGGCCGGAACGGTGCAAATGCCCTGTCATTGACGGGCCGCGCACCTTTCGCCTAATAATCCCTCGGCTCAGCTCGCTGCCTTTCAGCGATTTTCCTCCCATCAGGTCGGATTCCCATGAACAAGGTCTACCCCGACGCCAAATCGGCACTCGACGGCATTCTCAAGGACGGCATGATGATCATGTCCGGCGGCTTCGGCCTGTGCGGAATCGCCGAGACGCTGTCGGACGCGCTCCGCGAATCGGGGGTGAAGAACCTGACCGTGGTGTCCAACAATGCCGGCGTCGACGGTATCGGCTTGAGCCGCCTTTTGGAGACCCGCCAGATCAAGAAGATGATCTCGTCCTATGTCGGCGAGAACAAGCTGTTCGCCCAGCAATTCCTCGCCGGCGAGCTGGAACTCGAGTTTTCGCCGCAGGGAACCCTGTCCGAGCGGATTCGCGCCGGGGGGGCCGGCATTCCGGCCTTCTACACCAAGACCGGCGTCGGCACCCTGATCGCCGAGGGCAAGGAAGAGAAGGAATTCGACGGCGAGAAATACATCATGGAGCGCGGCCTGTTCGGCGATCTCGCCATCGTGCACGCCTGGAAGGGCGATACCGCCGGCAATCTGGTGTACCGCAAGACCGCCAGAAACTTTAACCCGATGATGGCGACCGCGGCCAGGATCACCGTCGCCGAGGTCGAGCATCTGGTCCCGGCCGGCGAGATCGATCCCGACCATATCCATACGCCCGGTATCTTCGTGAAGCGCATTATCGATGTCGGCACCTCGAAGAAGCGGATCGAACAGCGCACCACGCGCAAGCGTCCCGCGTAAGCCTCACAGCGCGTTTAAGACAACAGGAGAACCCGATGGCCTGGACCCGTGATCAGATGGCTGCGCGAGCGGCAAAGGAATTGCGCGACGGATACTACGTCAATCTCGGCATCGGCATTCCGACGCTGGTCTCGAACTACATTCCCGAGGGCGTCGACGTCCAGTTGCAGAGCGAGAACGGCATGCTCGGGATGGGGCCGTTTCCCTATGAGGGCGAGGAAGATCCCGATCTGATCAATGCCGGCAAGCAGACCGTCACCGAGTTGGCGACCACCAGCTATTTCTCCAGTGCCGATTCCTTCGGCATGGTGCGCGGCGGCCATATCGATCTGTCGATCCTCGGCGCCATGCAGGTGGCCCAGAACGGCGATCTCGCCAACTGGATGATCCCGGGCAAGATGGTCAAGGGCATGGGCGGCGCGATGGACCTGGTCGCCGGCGTCAAGCGCGTCGTGGTGGTGATGGAGCATTCCGCCAAGGACGGCCCCAAGCTCTTGAAGAGCTGCAACCTGCCGCTCACCGGCAAGAACGTGGTCGACATGGTGGTCACCGATCTCGCGGTATTCACCATCGACAAGCACGGCAAGGACGGCATGGCGTTGATCGAACTCGCCGACGGCGTCACCCTCGACGAAGTCAAGTCGAAGACCGAGGCCGATTTTCGCGTTGCGCTGACCAACACCAACTGAGCAACCTGCATCGAGGCGACCGTGGCTGCAACGATTCGTCGCGCGCTGCCACAGGACGCCGATTTCATCGCCTGGACCATCCTGGCGGCGCAGCGCGGCCATCGGCCGCGCGGCTGGTTCGACATTGCCCTCGACCGGCCCGAGCCGGAATGCCTTGCCTTCCTGCGTCAGCTCGCGGTGACGCCGACGCGATCCTGGTGGCACGTTTCGCAATTCTGGATCGCCGATGCCGACGGCATGCCGGCCGCCGCGCTATGCGCCATGCCGGCCGGCGTCACCCGCGCCACCGCGCGAGCGGCGATCGAAGAAGCCATCGCTGCAGCCGGCCTGGACGCAACCGAGCAGGCCGCGATCTGGCGCCGTGGCGCCTATGCCAGGCCGTGCTGGATCCAGGGCGACGACAGCGGCTGGCTGATCGAGCATGTCGCTACGCATCCGTCGCATCGCGGCAAGGGTCTCGTGCAGCATCTGCTTGCGCATGCACTTCAAGCCGGAAAGGCCCTCGGCTTCGAACGTGCCTCGATTTCGTTCTATATCGGCAACGATGCCGCCGAACGATGTTACGCCAAGGCCGGTTTTAGTTTCGCGGAAGAAAAACGCGATGCGGCCTTCGAGGCGCTCACCGGCGCACCGGGCTTTCGCCGGTTCGAGCGCGCGATCTGAGCGACGTAAAAATTATTCGCCACCACAAAAGCATCTGAGTACGCCGTAGGATGGGTTGAGCGCCCCCGTCCGCCGAAGCTCAACGAGTGAAGGCGAAGCGATACCCATCGTGATGGTGATGGGTTTCGCAAGAGCTCAACCCATCCAATGGACTGATTGTGTGGGCCGCGCCCTCACGCCATCGCCGCGGCGTGCGAAAACACCACCTCGATCAGCGTGCCGGAATGCGGTGCGGTTTCGATCTGGAGTTGGGCGCGGTTGGCTTCGACCCGCGCGCCTTGGTCAGCGACAAGATGCATCACGTCAGTTGCTCATTGTTAACCCGCCGTTAACCAAGACCGCCCATCTTTAACCTTTCGATAAGGAAGGCGAACCGGCCACAATGGACGCAATTGCGAAGACCACACGTCAACAAGTCCGGATGCGGGGCCGCTCCTACGTCGCGTTCATCTTTTCGCCTGTGGTTCCGATCGCGGGCTGGCTTGAGGAAATAGACGCAACGCTGGCCCGTTCGCCCGGCTTCTTCGTCGGCCGGCCGGTGGTGCTGGATCTGTCAGCCCTCGACCTCAGCCAATCGGCGATCGCCCACCTCGTCGCCAGCCTCGAACAACGCAATATCCGCGTCCTCGGCATCGAGGGGGTGGACGCCGCCCGCCTTACCACCAGCATGCCGCCCTTGCTGAGCGGCGGACGCCACTGTGTCCTGACCCAGGACGAACCGAAAACGCCCGAACCGAAAAAGCCCGAACTCAAAACCAGGCCGGCGTCGCTGCTGCTCGAAAGCCCGGTGCGCTCCGGTCAATCGATTTACAGCGAGGGCGACGTGACGGTGCTGGGTTCGGTCGGCTCAGGCGCCGAGATCGTTGCCGGTGGGTCCATCCATGTCTACGGCGCGCTTCGCGGCAGGGCGATGGCGGGAATCAGCGGCAATTCGGCGGCGCGAATTTTCTGCCAGAAGATCGAGGCCGAGCTTTTGGCGATCGACGGTTACTACCAGACCGCCGAAGAGATAGACGCAAGCTTGCGCAATCGGCCCGCCCAGGCATGGCTCGAAGGCGACACCATGAAAATCACAGCGCTGAACTAATTCGGTTAGGGAGATCAATATGGCCAAGGTCGTGGTCGTGACGTCCGGAAAAGGTGGCGTCGGCAAGACAACGTCGACAGCCGCGCTCGGTGCGGCGCTGGCGCAGATGGGGGAAAAGGTGGTCGTGGTCGACTTCGACGTCGGCCTGCGCAATCTCGATCTCGTGCTGGGGGCGGAACGGCGGGTCGTGTTCGATCTCATCAACGTCGTGCAGGGCGTCGCAAAGCTCTCGCAGGCGCTGATCCGCGACAAGCGTCTGGAGAATCTGTGGCTGCTTCCAGCGTCCCAGACCAGGGACAAGGATGCCCTGACCGAGGAAGGCGTCAGGAGCGTCATTGGCGAGCTGCGAACCAAATTCGACTGGGTGCTCTGCGACAGTCCGGCCGGCATCGAGCGCGGCGCCACGCTGGCGATGCGCTATGCCGACGAGGCGGTCATCGTGACCAACCCCGAAGTCTCATCGGTGCGCGACTCCGACCGCATCATCGGGATGCTCGATTCGAAGACCGTCAAAGCCGAGAAGGGCGAACGGGTCGAGAAGCATGTGCTGATCACCCGCTATGATTCGGGCCGGGCGGCACGCGGGGAAATGCTCAGCATCGACGATATTCTCGAAATCCTCGCCACGCCGCTGCTCGGCATCATTCCCGAGAGCCAGGACGTGTTGCGGGCGTCCAACGTCGGATCTCCCGTTACCTTGAACAACGCCGCCAGCGCGCCGGCCCGCGCCTATGTCGACGCCGCGCGCCGCCTGATGGGCGAAACGGTCACGATGACGGTGCCGGTCGAACGCAAAGGCCTGATGAACAGGTTGCTGGGACGGAGGGCGGCATGATGAATCTGCTGCGGCTTCTCGGTGGCCGTGCTGCTTCCGCGCCTGTCGCACGGGAACGGTTGCAGATCTTGCTGGCGCACGAGCGCGGCCTGCGCGGCCAGCCTGATCTGCTCGGCGTGCTGCGGGCGGAGATTCTTGCCGTGGTCGCGCGGCATGTCGTGCTGGATCCGGAAAACGTGGTCGTCAGGATGGACCGGGGCAAATATGTATCGACGCTTGAGGTCGATATCGAAGTGCCCCACGGTGCCGAACGAGCGATGGCGGCTGCAGCGACATGATGGCCGACAGCAACAGCACCGTCGCCTGGCACAGGGTTCAGCTCCGGAACAACCGTGACGCGCTGAAGCGGCTGCAAACCGCCCGGTTCAGGATTGGCGATATCGTCGGCACCAGCGGCGAAACGCAAAAAGCCGCCGCGCAATTGCAGCGGAAGATTGCGCAATCCGAGCGGTGCATCGCAGATCATGAGCGACGCACCAGGCGCCCCGTCGCGACCGACCTGCGGACTCTCGCCAGTTTGAGCTGGAGCAGCTGGAACGCGCGCGTCGTCAGCCGCCGCTGACGGCGTGCGAAGTCTGACCGAAAAAGAACAATTCGTAGCCCGGATGAGCCAACGGGTCCGGCCTCTGGCCGGCCCGATGATAAACTCAGCGACATCCGGGGTGCAACGGACCGATAGGCTCGCCCCGGATTTCGCTGCGCTCATCCGGGCTACAAGGCTACCCTCGCCGCGCCGGATCCGTTGAACGCCTCACGCCCTCGCGGCGGCGTGCGAAAACACCACCTCGATCAGCGTGCCGGAATGCGGTGCGGTCTTGATCTGGAATTGGGCGCGGTTGGCTTCGACCAGTGCCTTGGTCAGCGACAGGCTCACGCCCGAACTGTCGGCGGTCTGATCGGTCGGGCCCTGGGTTCGGAACGGCTCCATCGCCGCGGCGACCTCGTTGTCGTTGAGACCGTGCCCGGTGTCGCGGACCCGCAGCACCACCTCGCCGAAATCCGACAGAGCGGTGGAGACA
>JAQGJF010000354.1 GCA_028290765.1 Tardiphaga sp. | reverse complement strand
AATCTGAAGAAGTCGCTGGCCCGCGTCGCGGCCGGCGAGGCCTTTTTGCTGCAGGGCGGCGATTGCGCCGAGAGTTTTGCCGAGCACGGCGCCAACAACATCCGCGATTTTTTCCGGGTGCTGCTGCAGATGGCCGTGGTCCTGACCTATGCCGGCGCGCTGCCGGTGGTGAAGGTCGGCCGCATCGCCGGGCAATTCGCAAAGCCGCGCTCGTCGAACACCGAGAAGATCGACGGCGTCGAACTGCCGAGCTACCGCGGCGACATCATCAACGACATCGCCTTCACCAAGGAATCGCGCGTCCCGGATCCGCAGCGCCAGCTGATGGCGTACCGGCAGTCGGCGGCGACGCTGAACCTGCTACGCGCGTTTGCGACCGGCGGTTTTGCCAATCTCGGCAGCGTGCATCAGTGGATGCTGGGCTTCCTGAAGGATTCGCCGCAGTCCCGCCGCTACAAGGAACTGGCCGATCGCATTTCCGACGCGCTGAATTTCATGCGCGCCTGCGGCCTCAATCTCGAGAGCCATCCCGAATTGCGCGCCACCGATATCTACACCAGCCACGAAGCGCTGCTGCTCGGCTATGAACAGGCCTTCACCCGGGTCGATTCCACCACCGGCGACTGGTATGCCACCTCGGGTCACATGATCTGGATCGGCGACCGCACCCGCCAGCTCGATCACGGCCATGTCGAATATTTCCGCGGCATCAAGAATCCGATCGGGCTGAAATGCGGCCCGTCGCTCAAACCGGATGAATTGCTGCGCCTGATCGACGTGCTCAACCCGGATAACGAACCGGGGCGCCTGACGCTGATCAGCCGGTTCGGGGCCGACAAGGTCGGCGACAGCCTGCCGCAAATGATCCGCGCGGTACAACGCGAAGGACGCGTCGTGGTCTGGTCGTGCGATCCGATGCACGGCAACACCATCACCTCGAACAGCGGCTACAAGACCCGGCCGTTCGACCGGATCCTGTCCGAGGTGAAGGCGTTCTTCGCCGTCCACGCCGCGGAAGGCACCCATGCCGGCGGCGTGCACCTGGAAATGACCGGGCAGAACGTCACCGAATGCACCGGTGGCGCGCGGGCCATCACCGACGAGGACCTCAACGACCGCTACCATACGGTCTGCGATCCGCGTTTGAACGCGGAGCAGTCGATCGACATGGCTTTCCTGATCGCCGAACTGCTCAAGCAGGAACGCGCCGGCAAGGTCAAGCCGATGCCAGTCGCCGCGGGATTGTGAGTTGCTGCGATTTTGGCGAGCGACCATCAATACCCGTAATGGTCTCGCCTTCGCGATCCGCTCCGAACAGGCGGTTCGCGAGGAACTGATCGCGCTGGTGCTGGCGTTACCGATGGCGTGGCTGGTCGGCGCGACGGCGATGCGCCGCGTCGAGCTGATCGCGGTCGTCGCTCTGGTGCTGGTCGTCGAATTGCTCAATACCGCCATCGAGAAGCTGGCCGATCGCCTGACCACCGACCACGATCCGCAGATCGGCCGGGTCAAGGACATGGGCTCGGCGGCGGTGGGCGTGGCGCTGGTGATGGCGGGCCTGTTCTGGCTGTTCGCCATCGCCGAACGCATAGGCGTGATCTAGACGATCGATCCATGAAGCCGGGCGGACAGTTGTCCGATCTGACGACGATCGGAATTTTGCGCCTGCAGGGCGGCGTAGGGGCACTACGCCACTCTCATGTTGTCATCGGGAACTCCACAAGGCCCAGATGGCGCGCCATCGGACGGAAATCGCTGTCATTGTGTAGCAGTGGTCTGCGATTCTCGATGCACCAGGTGCCGATCAGCAGGTCGATCGTCTTGCGAACGGTGATCCCGCGCTTGCGCAAGGAGCGGAAATTGCGGGCCGCCGCGACGGCGATTGCATCGCCCGCCATTGGTACAATTTCGAACCGGCGCAGCAGGGCCTCGACTTCCTGAGCCGCCCGCTCGCTGTCAAGTCCCTGCAGTACCTCGCACAGCATCAAATCCCCGACGATAACCTCGTCCGCACCAAGGACCATGCGCAGTCGCCGGACATGGGCCGCATCTCGCCCATTGAGAAAGTCGATCCAGACGCTACTGTCGACGACGATCACCTTGTTCCTCGTCCCTTCCGGCTCTGGGCGAGGTTGCCGTGCCAGCGGTATTTGCCAAACGCGGCATCCGCCTCATGCTGGCGTCGCAGCTTGATCATCAAGCGGAGAGCTTCTTCCACCGTCTGCTTCTTGGTTGCGTGTCCGGAAGCCTTCTGGGCTTCCGCCATCAACGTGTCGTCGATCTCGATATTCGTGCGCATGGCCGCCGCTCATGGTGATGTGTATATTCGAAGATCATGATACACATCGCCCGCCACGCGGGCAATAGCCGGAGTGGCTTCAGCCAAGGTCCGTGCAGGGGCGGGTTTCCGAAAAGACGATGCTCAAACCTCAAAAATGGCGTTAGAGCATGCATCAACCGAGTTCAAATCATACTTTGGCGCACTCTCTTTGTGTGAGCATGTCCCTCGGGTCCAGTTCGAGGGCATGCTTTTCCGGATTATGCTAGAACTAATCGGCTTACGACGCCTATTCTCTGTTCCTACACGCGGGCACACTCGATCCATGACCGAAACTGCAGCTCACTTCATCGTCACGCTGGCGCAGCTCAATCCGACGGTCGGCGACATCGCCGGCAACGCCGCGAAGGCACGTCACGCGCGTGAACAGGCGAGGGCTGCCGGCGCCGCGCTGGTGGTTTTGCCTGAACTGTTTATCGCCGGTTATCCGCCGGAAGATCTGGTCCTGAAGCCAGCCTTTCAGTCGGCCTGCCGGCTGGCCGTCGAAGAACTGGCGCGCGAAACCGCCGACGGTGGCCCGGCGATGCTGATCGGCAGCCCGTGGGTCGACGACGGCAAGCTCTACAACGCCTGCGCGCTGCTGGATGGCGGACGCGTCGCCGCGATCCGTTTCAAGGTCAATCTGCCGAATTACGGCGTGTTCGACGAGAAGCGCGTGTTCGCCAGGGGACCCGTTGCCGGGCCGATGACGATCCGCGGCCTGCGGATCGGGGTGCCGATCTGCGAAGACACCTGGATGGAGGAATCCACGGACTACGAAAACGTCGTCGAATGTCTGGCGGAGACCGGCGCCGAAATCCTGATCGTGCCGAACGGATCGCCCTATGCGCGCGGCAAGAACGACATCAGGCTTTCGGTCTCGGTGGCGCGGGTCACCGAAAGCGAACTGCCGCTGATCTATCTCAATCAGGTCGGCGGACAGGACGAGCTGGTATTCGACGGCGCCTCGTTCGTGCTCAATGCCGATCGCTCGCTGGCGGCGCAACTGCCGGCCTTCCGGGAAAGCATCACCACGTTGCACTGGACCCGTGGCAATACCGGCTGGCGCTGCGCCGGTCCGGTGGCGCCGGTGCTCGACGGCGATGAGGGCGATTATGCCGCCTGCGTGCTCGGGCTGCGCGACTATGTGCAGAAGAACGGATTTCCCGGCGTGCTGCTCGGCGTATCCGGCGGCATCGATTCGGCGCTGTGCGCGGCAATTGCGGTCGATGCGCTCGGCGCCGACCGCGTCCGCGGGGTAATGCTGCCGTTTCGTTTCACGGCGCAGGTATCGCTCGACGACGCCGCCAAACTCGCCACCGCGCTCGGCATCCGCTACGAGGTGTTGCCGATCGCGCAGGCGGTGAACGGCTTTGAGGAGATTCTTTCCGGCACCTTCGCCGGATTGCCGCGCGACATCACCGAAGAAAATCTGCAGGCGCGCACCCGCGGCACGCTCTTGATGGCGATCTCCAACAAGACCGGCGCCATGGTGGTCACCACCGGCAACAAGTCGGAAATGTCGGTCGGCTACGCCACGCTGTACGGCGACATGAACGGCGGCTTCAACCCGATCAAGGATATCTACAAGACCGAGGTGGTCCGGCTCTCTTCCTTGCGCAATTCATGGAAGCCGGACGGCGCCCTGGGCCCGTC
>JAQGJF010000159.1 GCA_028290765.1 Tardiphaga sp. | reverse complement strand
GGACAAGCGACGATTTTCCCGATGCACTGGCGCCGATGATGCCGAGCGCGCTGCCGGCCTTCAGATAAAAACTGACTTCCGCGACCAGCACCTTTTCCGCCGCAGGCGGCGTCACCGACAGCTTTTCCACGGCCAGGGATTGGAACGGCGCCGGCAATGGCAGCTGAGCCGCGGGCGCCGCGAGCAGCGAAAGCAACTTCTCGAGGCGCTGCCAGCTTTGACGGGCCGAGATGAAGTTTTTCCAGTTCCCGATCGCGAGATCCACCGGAGCCAAGGCGCGGCCCGTCAGGATCGAGCTGGCGATAATGATCCCGCCTGAAGCCTCCTGGTGAATGACGAGATACGCGCCGACGGCAAGGACAGCGGATTGCAGCATCATGCGCAATACGCGGCCGGTGACGCCAAACCCTCCGGAGACATCGTTGGCGATCTTCTGCTGGGCACGATAGGCGACGCCAAGATTGCGCCATCGCGCCAGGAGTCGCGGCGACATCGCCATCGACACCAGGACTTCCGCGTTGCGCCGGCTGGCATCCGCGAGCCGGTTGCGGGCCGCGGCATATGTCGATGCGCTTTGCACCGAGTGCCGCGACAAGCGGTCCGTCAGGAGCGTCAGTATCACCAGGACGATGGCGCCGCCGAGCGCCGTCACCCCGATCAACGGATGAAAGGCAAAGCAGATCGCGAGGTAGAATGGCAGCCATGGCAGGTCGAACAGCGCGGCGGGACCGGATCCGGACAGCACGGAGCGAATGGTGTCGAGATCGCGGACCGGCTGGAGGCCGTCTCCGCCTCCACGCGTCCGAAGCGGCAGACGTACCACCAGGTCGTAGACGCGGTCGCTCAGGCGCCAGTCGATCTGATTGCCGATGCGAACCAGCATGCGCCCACGGGTGACCTCCATGATTCCCTGGAACACAAACAGCAAAGCGGTAATGATCGCCAGCCCGACAAGGGTCGGAACGCTGCGGCCCGGCAGCACGCGGTCGTAGACCTCCAGCATGAAAAGCGAGCCGGTCAGGGTCAGCAAATTGATAAGCCCGCTGAATACGGCGATGCCGATAAAGGCAGACCGGCAGGAAGCAAGCGCGCTGCGCAGCTCCGATCGAGGCCCGTCGGTTGCAGTGGGATTGGTGGCTGGCGCGGGACTGGTCACGAGCGATCGCTCCGCGAACGAGGGTTTGGAATATTACGAGTCAAGGCGACGAATGCTTCCGGCGGACACTGCTGCAGGTCGAAAATGACCGTTCGACAACACCACCGCGTGAAATGAAGGTGCCGGGCTGTGAACAGCCCGGCCTCTTCGGAATCGTGCCGTTTCATGACCGGAGCGCCAACAGATCCGCACCGGTCAACGATGTGGCATTACACCAGATACTGATGGATCAGCTGGAGCTGACCGCCCTCGACCAGTTCGCCCGGGATCTGGTAGTGGGCCTGTGTATCGACGAGGTACACGTTCTCGCCGGCACTGCCCAGGATGTGCGAAACGTCAATAACACCGGACGATTCTTCGTCCTGCGTCAGGAAGTTCGCACCGCCCTGCAGGAAGCGGCTCGGATCGTGTTGCGCAAGCTTGGAGAGCGCGTCAGTCGACGGATCGTACTGCCAGACCGCGCCGAGATGGGCGTTGTTGCCAACGTCTTCCTGCAAGATCACCTTGCCTTGGGCATTTACCGTGATGTTATCAAACATCATCGGGTGATCGACACCGTTCTCGTCGCCGTTGACAAGCAGCTTGATCGTCCCTCCCAAGGCAGGATTTGACGCATCCGTGAAATCGGCCGCCCACAATTGCGTCGGCTTGTCGATGGCGTTGGTCGTCACGAAATAGAAGCGGTTCGGATTGAGCGTATCCCAGGCGCCGTCCTCCGGTCGCAGGAAAGATGTAACGCCTGCCGCATTGCTGGCGGCCTCAATGTCCGCGCCCGTCTTGTTGCTGACGTCGCCGAGATCCGCAAGCGAGAACGCCGAGACGTCATCTCCTCCAAGAGGATGGGTGTTGGTGCCATTTGGCGCGGTCGAAAATTCCTCAACCTTGAGGCCAAACAGATGACCCCCGGTCAGACCCGCCATATCGATGGCGCTGCCGGTGGCCTTCTTGTCGCCGACGTAAAAATAAACCTGACCGCCGGTGCCGTCGTCCATAGCCGCCACGACCGTCTTGTCGCCGGTATGAGCGTTCGCCACCACATTCTCGAACGCCAGATTGCCCATGCCTGCGAGTTCATAGGAATTGCCGGACTGCGCGCCGCTGGCAATATGCGCGAACGCGCGGCCTTCCGCGCCTCCCTCCTCGCCGTTGAGGAACAAGCGGCCTCCGTTGTAACCGAGACCGGTCTCGGCGTTATAGAATGCGCCCTGGTCCGCCAGATCGGCCGAACAGAAGCGGTTGAACGCGACGCCATTATTCAGGGCAGCGCTGTGATCGACATAACTGCTGGTGGTCGCATCGTAGGTGAAGACGTGCTGAATGAGATCGTGACCCGACTTGACTTCGAGCGTCGTTTTGTCGAACACCCATTCGGACACGAATGCGCCGACCGCGCCGTGCGCACGTACCGCGCCGAGAGTGCTGCCGATTTCCTGGTTCATCAGAACGGTAAAGGTGCCGTCGCCATTGTCGAATGCGCCAAGACCGTCCGGAATGCCCGCCATCTTGTAGCCGCCGACCGAATCGCCCGTCGTAAGCAGGGACTCGGTGACGACATGAGGGTCGCTGCTGAGCAGATAAGGCGTCTGCGAACTCGACGGCCCCTTCACTTCACTCGAGATGATGAACTGTTCGGTATGCAGATTCGAAATGCGGGTATCTTCGATGACAATCCTGTCGCCGCCGCCGAGATTGATCTGGACATCATGTCCGACCTGCTGCGCGGAGTTGATGAGCGCCTGAAACGACGCGACATGAAAATCGCGAATATCGATCCGGTCCCCGGCATCGAGATGCTCGACGGTATCAACGCCCATGCCTTTGCGGAACAGGTACTTGTCGTTGCCTTCGCCGCCATCGAGCTCATCACGGCCGGCGCCGC
Source organism: Tardiphaga sp. (assembly GCA_028290765.1). The sequence continues at coordinate 2,479 of JAQGJF010000159.1, read as the reverse complement.
CGAACAGCAAGTCCCTGCCGTGGCCGCCGTGAAGGTCGTCGTTGCCTTCACCGCCGATGAGGGCGTCATTGCCCTGATCGCCGAATAGCCGATCATTGCCCTTGCCGCCATCGATCAAATCGTTGCCGCGACCGCCATAGACGGTGTCGTCGCCCAGACCAGCGAAAATTGTGTCGTCTCCGCGGAGGCCGAAGATCATGTCGTCTCGGTTGGTCCCGAAGATTTCGTTGTCTCCATTCGTGCCGAAAATCTTCTTACGAAAGGGACCCCAATGGTGATCCTCGTGATGCTGAGATTCGTGATGATCCTGATGGTCTGACATATAAAAGCTCCCTGGTGGATAGTCGGTCACAACCGGGCCGGTTAACCAAAAAGCTGTGACGCCGACGCGACGCGGTGCAACGCGTGGTAAGGACCGCCTCGTTTAGGACCGCGGCAAAATGTCCCACGCGCGTGTCAAGCTGTTAACATCGCGCGAGCGCGAATTTCCGTCAGGGGGGCATGAACGGTCTTCTCCCCAGCAACGCTTATTTGCGGGACCACTTGTTCAGGGGAGTCGAACGTGATGATCCAACCAAGGTCTATTGCGACGTTGAGCCCAAGGACGTCGGCATAGAAAAGGACGCGCTTCCGAAATGTCCGCGGCAAGGCGAACTTCGCCGCGTCGGCTGTAGCGCCGGCGCGGTCGATGGCAATGGAACGCTGCCGCAAGCGGGTATCTCCGTCGGTGATTTTGGCCCTGGTTGATCCGGCGGCGCCAGACTGGCGATCGGGCCGACTGGCTTGTCGGCATCGGTTTTGCCGGCCGCGGCAGGTCTGGTTTCCTCGGCGACGGCGAGCAAACCCTGTGGCCTGGTCAGCTTGGGCGTTCTGGCACGGCCGTTGCTTAGCCCGGAGGGGTACAACGTTGAGAGTAGACCATGACGTCGAAATTGGTGATCACGAACGCACTGATGGTGTCGGCGGATTACGACCAAAATCGCACCCGCGCCGATGTCGTGGTGGAGCATGGCCGCATCTCGGCCGTGGTCGATGCCGGAACCGCGCCGACCGCCGGAGCCCGCATCATCGATGCCAGCGATCGGCTGCTGATGCCTGGCCTGGTGAATGCGCATACGCACTCGCCGACGAACGTGTTGAAGGGAACCGGGGATCGTCTCAGTCACCCAGCCTTCATGTGGCGCAACCAGGCCGATACGGCCGGCCGCACGCCTGACGAAATCAGACTGTCGGCGCTGCTGGGATGTATCGAGCACCTGCTGGGAGGCACGACCTCGGTCATCGATCACTTTCCGGAACAAGGTTTTTCAGAAGCCGATGTCGACGCTGTTGTCGACGCCTATCGAATGACGGGCATGCGCGCGATGGTCGCCCTGCGCATTTTCGACGAGGCCTATACCGATATCGAGCCTGCGGACGGCTATCCGTCCGGCTTTGCGATCGACAATCCGCTGTCGCCGCAGCCGCTGGATCAAACCGTTGCGCTGGTGGAAGCCTCCCTCAAGCGCCACAACGGCAGCGCCGACGGCCGAATCCGGATTTGTCCGGCGCCGTCGAACCCGATGCGGTGCAGCGACGACCTGCTGTCTGCCGTCGCGGCAATCGCCGAACGTTATGATACCGCCGTGCATATGCATCTGCTGGAAACCGCCGTACAGGCCAGCATCGCCAAAAAGCGCTATGGGCGGAGCATGGTGCAGCACCTCGATACGCTGGGTCTGCTCACCGACCGGCTCTCGACGGCGCACACGATCTGGCTCGACGACGACGACATTGCCTTGATGGCCGCGCGCGGATCAATCCCGGTCCACAATCCCGAGAGCAACCTGAAACTCGGCACCGGAATTTCGCCGATCGCCAGGATGCTGCACGCCGGTGTCACCGTTGCGCTCGGCACCGACGGGGCAAGCACCAACGACAATCTTGATATGCACGAGGTGATGCGGCTCGCGCTCATGCTGCAGCGACCCTTTGAGCCGGACCGCAGCCGGTGGCCCAACGCCGCCGACGCCATCGCCATGGCGACGGTTTCCGGTGGCAAGGCGATGCGTTGCGCGGGGCTCGGCACGCTGGCGCCTGGCGCCCCGGCGGATCTCGTTCTCCATGATCTGCGCGCACCATCCTGGATTCCGCTCAATGATCCGGCGACACAACTGGTGTTCGGGGCGACCGGCGCGACGGTCGACACCGTGATCGTGGACGGCAGACTGATCGTCGAGGGCGGCCGGATCGTGGCCTTCGACATGGCGCCGATTCTTGCGGAGGTTCGGGGCCTTGTGCGGCGGCAGCGCAACCGCGATCCCGACCTGCAAGACTGGGCCGCGCGCATCGAAGAGATCGTGCCATGACCCTTCGGCAAAAATTTCGAAATTTTTACCTTTTGCACAAATATTGGCTTTCTGCACACATTATTGCCCTGTTATTCCGGCAATCTTCAATCCTCGCATCTCGTGTCGTCATGACCATGCCCAGCGAAAGC